>NZ_KE952722.1:0-15262 GCF_000466385.1 Aneurinibacillus aneurinilyticus ATCC 12856 | reverse complement strand
TATCTTTCGTGCGGTCGATTACTTTTCCTGTCAGAGAGGCTCCGGCCATCCGGCGATTCATCAGAAGGTTTTGCCGGATGCTTTTTTCCGTGGCAAGTATGTATTCATATGTCACACTTCCACTCTTCATCACAGCCGTAGAACGGGAGATGACCCATTCCTTGCCTTTGTAGGTCACCCTGTCTCCCAGATTGAAATAAGCCCCGGTCTCCACTTCATAGCAAAGAAAGTCATTTACAGCAAGCCCCGTCGCATAGCCGTTCTCTGTCGTCTCCATATAAAGAGGAAAGGCTTTTTTCACGCTATATTGATGCTCAAGCAATTCCCCTGACTTTCCGTCTCCCAGTCCAAACCAGAACTTTGGTGTGTCGGTTGTCGCTTCCGGGATGAGAACAGCCCCAAAGCGCGAGGCCATCCGCTTCAGAAATGCCCAGTCCGTTTCATCATATTGTATAATACACTTCTCCAGCTTGGAAGTCCGTGCAGCCATGTCGATATAGTCGCAACCGGGATAGTCCTTCAGGATGCTTTCAATCATTTCTGTGTAGCGCATCTCCTTGTTTTGAAACGATTTCCTTTTCCGCTTGTTATCTAATTTGCACGTATGGGACATCGCTTCCAATTCGATATAATAAATCCCTCTGACAACTTTGATTCCGATACGAGACACTAGTCCGCTGAACAGCGTTCGCACTACACTGCCGTTCTCCACTTCATTTACTTTCACTGTATCCGTACTGCTTGCCTTTTCGATGTAGACATCTTGTTGTTCTTCCGGGATGATCCCAGTGATATAAAGCCTGGCATGATCCTGTACCGTTTTTACAATGGTCATCTCACTCAGACTCTTTACCTCATAGGGCGATAGGAATTGAATATTGCCGTACCCTATCAGATGATCACTCGTTCCCACACAATCCCCCCCTCATCCTTCCTTCATATTTATTCCTGTCCATCCTCCTCAATACTGATCGTGCCTTTGTATATACAGTGGTTTGTGCATTTGCTCAGCAGGGCAGGGTGTTTCGCGATTAAAACATTTTGCTTCCCATTCAGCCACGGCATTGTCACAATGGGCGTGCACGGCATTTTTGTCAATTTGCCATTGTTGGCGGCAGTCGCCGCCGCCACCGCTGGATTTGCCATGCTACTGCACACGCCGAAAGGCATAATGTTAACATTCGGCTTATAATCCATAATGTTCATCTGTGCTTTACCTTTGCTGTATACACCGTGACTGAACGGAGTTTGCAGCTTGCTCTGGGCGCTTCCCTGACTGCATGATAATACAGCACCTGTCACTACATAGCTCTGTCCTTCTCCACTACCATCGAAAACTTTAACGCTCATACACACCCTCCTTTTCTACCTTTTTGAGCCGGATGCCTGTAAAGTTCCTGCGCAGTAAGCTTTCTGCTACATCCAGACTGATAAGGATGTAATCTTCCAGAATGCCGTCGATTCTAAAAATTTTATGAGAGATAGCTTTTTGTTCGTCAATGACCAGCCGTTTGATCGTTCCATCTTTATGGAACTCACTTTCATCAGACAGGCAGTTTATGCGAGGCGGTGCGATGAGCCAGTATACGTCCTGTCTCATTTGCTTTCGGTCGACAAGAACGACAGATTTGAAGTACATATGTGGGACGTATTTCTCGATGATTTGCTTACACTGATCGGACAGCAGAGGGATCGGCCTTTGGATAAAGTCGACATATTCGTTTGTGGTTTTTTCCTTGAGCGAAAACTGAAGAATCAGCTTGTCCATCTTGCGGAGCTGTTCTTCCTCCATCTGCTCCCTTGTAATGACCTGCGATACGCCAGTTGGCTCTATAGCATCAAAGATTCGTTCGTCCTGCGAAATAATAAAGTAATTCATTCTTCTTGCTCCTCTCCCGACAAAAGGTTACGGCTTCCAGATAATGCTTGCCCTTTGTTTATCGTCTAGATCGACTTTTAACATGTCTTCCCTGGAAAATACGGCGCGTTCAAGATTCGCGCCCTTAAAATTCGTAGCCGTAAGATTCGCGCCTATAAATATAGCACCTACAAGATTTGCATCTTCAAAATCTGCCCGCTCAAGGTCCGCTCCCTCGAAGCGTACCGGAACGAATCCGGGCATTTCCCAGGAAGCCGAATCGGGTAACCCTTGTGCCCCTTCAGCGTCATAAAATATCGCACCTTTGAGATCGTTATAGCTAAAGTCGGCTTCACAAATAAAGCTATGACTAAAGTTGGCTCCTTGCAGATGACAGTCGGTAAATTTGGTGCCAAGCAGAATGCATCCACGCAGATTGCTCCTGGATAGCTTGCTCTGCTTCATATGTGCATATCGCAGATCGATTTCCTCATAATTGCCGTGCGATAAGTCGAGATTTGCGAATACTTCGTACGCGTATTCATATTCTAGCTTTTCTTCCAACCATCCCTTTATTTCTTCCGCATCTTTCACGGTCACATCTTCTTTATGGATGATTTCACTAATATCGAGGTATTCTCCGACGCGAACTTCCAGTTCCTCTTCCTTATCAATCTCCATATATTCGGGCAATGCGATTGCCTGTGGCATCGCGTACCGTGCCAGGCTAACGACATACTGATTGTATTTATCAGCCAATCCTAGCTTTATTCTTTCAATATCAGGCTTTGTTATCGCTCCCATATAGGTTTTGCTTATTTGTTCGATCTCGTTTTCTAACACATCCAGATATTGAAAGGCCCATCCTGCGTTATATTCGGCCTGACATTCCTTCAGATCAAAAAACCAGGTACTATCCGAAGCATCGATTAAGTATATAGGCCGTCCTTCTATGATTTCTGTGCGCAGCATGGAGTACGTAATATGTCCGATGTTGCCTTTTTCTCCCCTCGATTGCATCGCTTTGATTTTCCGGCATATCTCCCTGAAAGATTGGACAAAGTCATGTACCAGCTCATCCTTATGGGTTTGAAAGTATTCCTCTAAAGCAAGCAGGCTTTCCAGGGTTTTAATCTGCACCTCATTTTCAGTGAAATGCTGTACTACATCCTCTTTAACCATTCCGTCTCCTCCTCTCCCTATCTAGTTTGTTTTCACTTCTTTTCCAATAATATTGGTGATACCGTTCATTTTGATGCTGCTTTCTTTACATGTTATATTGATTTCATCTTTGGCAGTTATGCTTATCTTCTTCTCGGCACTCATAGTGATGTCAGCCTGTGATATGATTTTGATATTCTTTTGGCTAAAAATTTGAATGCCATCTTTTTCATTTAGTTTGATAAAGATTTCCCCGTCTTTTCCGGTGATGACAATTTCCTCCGGGCTGAACATTAATTCTTTGCCGAATGCGGTTCTGAAATATTTGATGTCAGGGTTACCGAGCTTATTTTTCTCTTTGATCTCTGAATCCTTCCGTACCGATCCCATTGCAATCGCTTCTTCTTCTTTACGACTCGGAAAATAAATCCTCACATAGTCGTTCAGCTCAGGCATACAATACCAGCCGCTGTTGCCTTCCGCCGTATAGGCGGTTGAATAAGGAAACCACCACGCCTTTGCTATACTTTGCTCTTTGTCAATGTCAAGATGAACCTTGACATTATCCTTTTCTACAGCAATGACTTTTCCTTGTAGCGATATGCCTGTGATTTCCTGATGGTACATAGCGTTACGGCTCATTCCTTTTTTGGAGCACAGAATGTACCGGTGTTTCAGCAGACTGTTTTTCATTGCAGTATGCGCTTCACTTACAACAAGCGTTTTTCCTTTGAAATCGACCTCACTGCCAATGTCCAGCACTTTATCGGTCTCAGCTTCATAATAAATAAAGTCGTTTTCTTCTATACCTGCCATATCATTTTCCGAGGAACTACGGAAGTTCGATAATTCTTTTCTTATGCTGTAATGGAAGTCTTCCAGCCTACCACTATAGCCCCCTTCAGGTACACCGAAGTAGAATTTAGGCTTATCAAAGCTAGACGCGGGAACAAGTCCCGTATGAAAACGGGATGCCATCCGTTTCAGGAATTGCCAGTCCGTTTCCTGATACTGGATTGTAAACTTTTCGAGGTTGGCTCCGTTTGAAGCCATGTCCATGACATCAACACCAGGATAGCCGGATACTACTTCTTGCAGCAGGGCAGCGTAGGGCATGTCCTTCTGTTGAAAGGAGCGGCTTTTCCGCTTAATATCCAGCGTGTACGTATGGGAAACCGCTTCTACGTCTATGTAATAAATATCCCTGACCGCTTTTATTTCAATACATAATACGATTCCAGCGAAGAGAGGGGTACGATTCGCCTGTTCATCTATTTGGCTAATCTCGATTTTCGTCTGAACTTCCGTCATTTCCACGTAGCTATCCTTCAGCTCCTCGGATACGATACCTGTGAAGTGCAGCCTTGCGTGTTCATTCATTCTCTTCGTTATTTTCAGCTCTAGCAGGTTAGTCAGCTTATAGGGGGCTATTTGCAGATTGTTATAGGCAATAACGGAAAGACTCATATATCTATTTCCCCTTTCTCACCGAAGGTTATTTTTACCGAGCTCATGATTCCTCTGGCAACAGGCTTCCATTCTTTCATTTCTTCTTCTGTACAATTGAACGTACACAATAGAGCCTTCCCATCCAATTCCACGAAAAACACCAGAATATATACAGGTACATCCGAAGCCGGGACGATAAAATCGCAATACCCGATTCTTTGCCCTTCCATGTCCTTAACACCGTCTTCCAGCCATTGAGCCGTCGGCTGGCTATGCTTCAGAACTTGAACCATGTTGTCCTTAAAAGTATCTAAATCTGCATCATCCAGAGGGCTTTCCGTGTAATTAAAAGCGATATTAATCGAAGTGCTTTCATTCGTATAGATTAGACCCGGTCTTTTCTCAGAAGGGTATTTTAATGCTGCTATCTCAGAGGGCATAATACTAAACGTCTCTGGCAAAAGAATTCTCAACCGATCCTCAAACAAGCTTTTTTCTTCGAACGGGATGATTTCATCGTTTATCGTAATGGATAAATCCAGTAATCCGTTTTCATCTGCATCACTTTCCTTGGACTGCCGGGCTATCTCATCTTGTAATTCGTTCATTAATCCGATGATTTTCTCATCCATATATTCCATCAGACTCACCAGCCTTTCCTCATTAGTCCACGATGACCCGCTGGGGTCCGCCGTGTCTTGCTCCCGGCTTTACGCGATGCCCTCTCTTCACTTCTTCTACAATGCGCCCCAGGTATTTATGCATTTGTTCGTTGGAGTATTGTGTGTACGGGATTTCCAGCCTGTTGACTATGTAGTAAAGAATCAATTCCCTGTCTACAGCGGGCTGGTTCATGCACTGCATCGCAAACACGATGTCATAAGGGTTGGAGCAATTGTGCTTCAAGATGTCTGTTGCAAAATAGCGCAGAATATAAGGATGGAGCGTGCTTTTTTCCACCCCTGCGTATTGTGCATGAATAATATTTACCGTATTGTACTCCGTAGCAAGATCGGCGAAATCCTGATATTCCGAACGCAGTCTTGCCCCTTCCTTTAATTTGAACCGCCCCAGCTCGCATTCATCCCTTTTTACTTGCATATCCTGACTCAGGAGGATTTCCGTACCATACGATACGAAGTCGCTATGCTCAGCTTTTTCTGTAAACCGTACTTTAATGATGGCTTCTGCACCTGTGGCATGATAAGGAAGGCGATATTCGTCTTCAAGCATATACATCGTGCCGTTATGCTTTATCATTCCTGTCCCAATGGTAAGCTCATCTTCTCCTACCGCAATGTCAGCCCCCGCAATAATCCCGTCAGAATATTTCTTGAAACAAATATCAATAAAGCTTCTCGGATAATCTCTTAGATTCTCCAGCATTTCTTTTTTCAGGATTCGGCCTTTATTGAAATTCGGATACAGATTTGCAAACAACATTCCCCCTCCTTTCTTCACTGTGTGCTTTCAAGGGTGTTGATTATCTAGCATTATTCAGAGTGAATAGCTACACAACGAATCCCGAACGGTCGACGGGTTCGTCTCCCGCAGAAAAGCATATATAACTTGTTCCTTACTCTCTGAAAAATCAACACCCTTGGTATCCATAAGTGGATGGAAAATAACCTCGCGTACGGCGTGCGTCCCCTTTGTTTTTCCTGTGTGGAGCGTGTGGCGCAAAGGACGAAAATGACCAGCAATTGTCTCCCACACCGAGAGACCCAGATGTTTTGCTGGTCCGGCCTTTGTGCCACAAAGCGGCCGTGTGACTTCATTGCAGGAAAAAGACGAGGGAACACGCCTACACGTGTACCTTCTTCCTCCTTATGGATAATCAACAGGTGTGTATGATTTATTTCCATCCATCAAAATAATCCAGCTCAGACAGATCGTTCTCAAAGGCGAAAAATTGCTTCTTGCCTAAATACAATCGCTCACTTCGTCTTGCTACGGGGACGACATGAAAACCCCAGCTATCTTTATCAGCAAACACAAAAAACTTTACTTCCCCGTTTACGATAGAGTCCGTATCATCCTGAGGGATGTTCCTGCCGTACAGTTCGGCGATATGCTCGTATAGTACAGGCTTGTAGTTTTCGGCATAATTCATGTATACGTATTTGTAGCGTACATTTCCTTCGCTTTCCTTCAGGTAGAATTCCATCTCGGCAATGCCAATTGGCTTCGATATGAAGCCCCGGG
This sequence comes from Aneurinibacillus aneurinilyticus ATCC 12856, assembly GCF_000466385.1. Taxonomy (GTDB): domain Bacteria; phylum Bacillota; class Bacilli; order Aneurinibacillales; family Aneurinibacillaceae; genus Aneurinibacillus; species Aneurinibacillus aneurinilyticus. Next base: position 8,589 of record NZ_KE952722.1, on the reverse strand, counting down.
TTTGACTCAATCTTTCCTGATTTCTAATGAGCGTTTTTTCCTGCTGATTGTGAGTAAAGGCAGTGACAGAGTAAGGAACGATAGGGGCATGATTCGTAATGTGCGCCTCGATGTCTCCCGCTTTTTGAGCGCTGAGATACCGCAAGGCCCCCCGCAGGCAGGCCAGCTTTAAATCGGGCACCTTTCCTGTATCCTCCGACTTCTGCCTGAATTCAATGCTTCTGCCCGGTACGAATTCCTTCAATGCCTCCTTGAAAACATCAATCCTGCACGACTGGCCTGTCAGCTTGATGATGGAATATTCCTGAAGCGTTCCTTGCTGGTAGAAATCCTCCAGAAACTTACGAACAATTTCGTAAATATCGGCCTTGATTAACTGATTGATCTCCTTGATGTTAAAAACGACATCCGGACATTCGTACACATCCCTGTAACGCTCATTTTCCCGCACAGATAAAAACCAGCGATCAACCGTTGTAATTTTCATATCATTTTCTTTTCGGTTTCCACTCTCGGCATAAAAACGGTTTCTGAGAATTCCGGTTTTACGGAAGAATTCTTTTTTCATATTTTCCGCAATGTCCCATAGAAAGTAGAAATTATTCTTTACTCGCTGGTACTCGTCCAGTGTCTTGTTCTCATATGCCTTAAACCGGGTAGGTATGACCTTTTCCGCCTCATGATAGCTTGCTTCGAAGGTCTCATATACAGAGCTGATCCCGAATTCGTCCACATGCCTGAAAATGTCCGTCCCGGGAATATCAATCAGGTTGTCGATGTCTATTGAGCTTCTGCCGTTGCGGTAGTAATCCGCAAATACAATTTTCATAAATTGCAGAATACGGTAGGTGATGTTGTTTCCTCCGAAGTTCGTGTCTCCGTTCTCATAGTTGGTATGAATGTCAATCTTATAGGATATATGCCCGTCTTCAATTCGGAACTGGCACGATGAGAGATCGGTTGTTCCTCCGCCGCAATCGATAACGAGCGCTTTATACGCTTCCCCGTCGATAAAGCTGCTTTTCTCTATCTGATTTGCGATCGTATTAAAAAGCACTGCCATTCCTTCATCCAGCGCATTCTCGGCTTCGATGCGATATTCGGGCAATATTTCGGTAAACATCTCCAGAAATTGTGTTTTTAATTTTACAGGACTGGAAATATGCAAGTTCTTGAATCTGCATTTGAATTGGTGCTCTGCCATCCCTATGACATACAGGAGATACGCCCGCAAAATCTCGCTTCTTTTCACCTGTGCAGTATTCCCCTGTACGTCTATCGCTTCCTCAGTTTTCGTATAATTGCTCACCCATCTTTTGATGCCATGAAATACGGTAGCGTGGCTGCTATATCCGTTCTTTTTCATATATTTCATCGCATCATAGCCGAAGGCGTAGGCTATATTGTCGGGATCGGAACAATCCGTTATGCTCACCACTGTCGGCAGAATCTCAATCCATTCTTCCTCCTTGGGAAAAGTGTCAGGAAATGCGACAAAATTAATGCTGTTTAACTGAATTCTGCCGTTCAGCAGATCATTGCTGCACGGTGAAGCTACGTATCCACTATCAAGATACGTGCCGGCTGTCGTATTCGACGTTCCGAAATCGATAGCCAGGACAGCCTCTGTCTCCTCCAAATCCTTAATCTCCAGATCAGCAACAGGCACCTTATAATAATGAAGGTTTGCAGGGGGGAGCGGCTTGTCCTCATAGTAGGCTCTGTATATGTATTCCGAATCCTGCTCCCGAAAAAACAGAAAGCTATAATTCCTGTTCCCCGTCCTTTTTATTTCTATTTCTTTTTCCATCGTCAAGTAGTATGTGCCGGATTTGTCTTTTATCAGGTTAAGAATCGCGCATAATTCAAGGGCATCGTTTACTAGCAACACATTGGATTCCGTGATGCCGCTTCCGACCTCCACACAATATTTATCCAGCTTATCTATCTTTAATCCGATATAAAGATTCATTTTAGCTGGAATCTTGATGTTCCCTTTATCTGAAAGCGGGGTATGTAAGTATTTTTCCAACGCCGATTCTACCCTCTCGAATCCTTCTTTTTTGAAGGTCTTTATGAGAAGGCTTTTCTCGGCGCTGCGAAATTTCAAGATGGTCTGGATAAGTTCCTCCCTATCAAGCGTATTGATTAATCCTTTGACCAGCTTCTCCCGATAGCATATATTTCTAAGCTGGAATGTTGTCATTTCAGAAAGCTCATCTCTTGTATACCTGACCGTATTGCTGGCTTCGTCCCACCCGGTTTTATGCAGGTGCAACCTGTATGAATATGTGCCCATGGCAGCAACCTCCCCTCCTATCCATTAGTAGAGTGCTATACTGTCTATTCGCATCGTTTCCTTGACATCGATAATACCGAAATGCTCCTTCCAGTAGACTTCCGTATGAAAGCGCACAGGAAGAAAAATTTCTTTAATACATTCCAGCTTTGCCTGCGCTGTTTTATTCGCTTTCTGGCCAATATATATCAACAGCTCATCTTTTTCTTCACAGTTTGCATAGATTACAGAGTGCTTGAATATTTTCCGCATCGTATCTTTTAATAAATAGACGGACTCTCCCGTTTCGTACAGCCGTAAAACATTACTGGCGATCACTTCTTTTTCTTCGCTGTCAAATACGTCTATCTTCTCTCTGACATCGCTTCCGAACATTCCGTTCTCAATATCACGCAGCGCAAACCTGATGTAATACTCCCGTTTGTTCATCCCCTGTATACGGTCGATATCCGCTAGAAAATGAACAACAATATCGAACAAGGCGTTTTTCAAATCCATATCCTCATGGTTATTAATGTCAAATAAGTCCCGAAAAATAGCATAAAATCTGTAGTATGGATTGATTTCTACGTTTTGCTCGACAACGCTAGTATTAATTGCTTCATGGCTTAATTCCATATAAGGAGAATATACTTTCGCGGCAGCAAAATAAATTTCTCCCTTGGTAAGCCCTGAACGTTCTGCCTTTATGAGTAAGTCCCAAATATAATTCAAGACAGCTCACCTTCACACTTGTATTCCGGAAAATACATCTGGATTTCAGATACGAGAAAGCTCAGTATGTCATGGCGAATAAAGCTATTGTCACTTGCCCGAAACCGCAGCTTCATCACTTTTTTATCCTTTTCGCTCCGTACATGATCGCTTATGAATGGATTCATATCATATGTTTCTGTAGCTTTCCCCTCTTGTTCCTTAATTTCTACATGCTCCAGCTCAAAATCTTGTGTTGCTTCAAATGAACACGCAATCCTGCTAATTTCGCCTTTTGCCCGGACGGTTATAGCCTGCTTCCTAATAAAAGCATCCATAAAGCTATTTTTTCGTTTATTCGATATGAGTTCGTATGCCAAATCAGCGCTTTTGCTGCTTACAGGCTGTGTAACCTTGAGCACATTCCATGAGCCTGATTTTTCCTGGGGCGAAACAACAATTAACTCTTCCGGTGTGCGTTTGATGTACTTGATCATCTCTTCTTCCCCATCTATCAGGTATCCATGTTCCACTCCCGGCTTTCGCAGCGAAAGAATATGCTCAAAATTCACCTTATCCATAGCAGGAATGGGAAAGCCCTGATTTTTCAGCTCTATTCTTGCTATGTTCCATAAAGGAACCATATTAAGCCGTTTGTATTCCTCGTATTCCTCAAGGTTAATTCTTATCTCCTGAATTTCTTCCTCTTCCTTCAGCGTTCCCTCGCAGCCAACCAGCACGGCATCAAAAAATTTATTAGCATACGGGTGATTCACCGTTCGCCACGGAATGCTGTTTTTTTGAAAGACATTGTACAATTTCTCGATTTCATCCATATATGTTTTGTTCTGTTGCAGGCTCACCTGAATACGGTACTGTCCTTCTGTCGTAATCATCTCTCCATGAAATGCTCGCTGACTGTTTATAAGCTCTTTGCTTTTCACAAAGTCACACTGCAAGAATAGCGTCAGCAAATGGACCTCTTCCTTAGCGCTTAACCTGGAGATAATATCCGTCATATTGCAGTTTTTTTTCTCTGCATCCCCGGGTATCATCGGGTATAGAAACTCATGTATGGGGTCAAGCTCGTCTCTGGAGCATACCGTGACATAAATATCAAGGTTTTCTGTTGTTCCTGTTATCTCATTAAAAACCTTTTCCTCCAGCTTCCTGTTCATTTCCTCCTGATAGTCCACCAGGTTCAAAAAAACGCTTGTCATTATGTTTTTTAGCAGCTTGCGTTGTTCCAAATCTTCTATCTTATTTAGCCTATCTGCTACAATGTCTTTCATGACCGCTACTTGCCCCCTTTCTCCGCCGCCTGATCCGCATTGCCGCTCGCTGCCGGTCCATTCGGCTGCGCCCCTGCATTAGCTTCCGCTCCCTCCTTCGGAATCGGATTTAGCTTTTCTTCTGCTTTCGTTATTTTTCGCTCCATACTTAACACCTTTTCAAGCATGCCGATCTCCTGATACACCTCTTGAGCTGTAGCGTACGATTCGATAGCTTTTTTAAAATCTTGTGAGGCGTAGCTTTTATCCCCCTTCTTTTCAAGCTTTTCGCCGTCCAGTTGCCTTTTCTCTTTCTCAATGGTTGACATCTTCTCTTCCGTCTCGTCCAGCTTCGCTTTTATTTCTTTTTCTCCGTCCGTAAATGAAGCTGCAATTGCTGCTTTTCTGGCTTTCTCGTATGTACTTTTTGCTCCTGCATAATCCTGCTTTTCGAACTTTAAGTCCCCTTCCTTCATCCAGTTGGAGATTTGAATGAGGGACTTGCTTGTGTTTACTTTTCCATCCACTTCCTTTACGTTGAAGTCCTTCCTTCCTTGTACCTCCTTTTGGGCTTTTTCGTATTTGCTTAATGCCTTTGCATAATCACCATCTTTAAAGGCAGTATCCCCATCCACAATTAACTGTGTAATGCGATACTTCTTGCCTATTAGCTTCATATGTACAGCGTCTTTAATTCGTACAGCCGCATTTCTGGCCTCGCTATATTCTTTTAATGCCTTTGGATAATCCCCGTCCTGTATGAATGCATCTCCATTCTTTTCCTGCTCTATCATGCTTGCAACGCTTTCCGCTGTTTTAGCGGCTGTCCGAACTTTATATACAATGGCTCCGCCGCCGATTAATGCAAAGATGACCAGAGCCACTACAATTCTCTTTATTATTCTTATTTTTTTCTTTGGATCTTCCTTGTACGTTTTGTTCACGAAAATCGTAGCTGCCGTATAATTGTTTACTATCGGCCTTTGTTTACTCAGAAGAACATCCTCCAGCGTGTCGACGGCGTCTTCCGGCTCTTTAGCCTCCCGGATCGTATCCAGCATCTCTACGCTATTGACTCCCTCTGATAAACCGGGGGTCCCAAGTACCATGACATCCCCATCTGTGAGTTGATATTTTTTAGATACAATAGGCTTGAAATCATACGGTTTACCCAGATAGTTCAGCAGGTTATTTCTTTCTTCATGCTCTTCAATCTGGCTTTCAGGTATTTCCTCTTCATCCGCCATAAGCTGGGCAAGGCTTTGATCTTTGCTTTTGAAGTTTAATCTTCCATTTCTAAAGTGGTATAGCTTGGCGTTACCCGCAACTGCCCAGATCATTTTCGTATAATTCGTCACGACTAATGCCAGACTAGCTTTGAGCCTTACACGATGGCTTTCCTCCTGTAATAGCTTATGGGCTTCCTGCATATATTTTTTTATCTTCATTCTGGACATGGTAGGATTATTTATGAAATTGCCCAGTATGCTTCGTACCGCCATTTCGGCACTTTCCACTTCCCTATCCGAGTCCAGACCGTGAGCTACCACCCAGCAGGCTATATCATCAAGTTCTATAAATGCAAAATAGTCTTTATTGTTTATGAATGTACCTGCTTCGGATAGGAAAGCTGTTTTGAACTCGCTGTTGTCTTTTCTCATTCGTACCTCTTGCTCCTTCTCTTCTCCAAAGCTTTATTTACACACAAAAATGTCCTACTAGCCGTTTTCTAGTACGATGATTGTAGCGTTATCCTGATTTTTTAACCTTTTATCATTAACAGCTTCAATAATTTCCTGGGCGGCATCATAAGGAGAAGTATTTTTAGAAAGGATTTTCTCTAATTCTATTTCTGTCACACTGTTGTAGACTCCATCACTGCAAAGGATAACCCTGTCTCCTTTATTCAATGCAATAGGTGTCTTGCAAATCTCTATATTCTTAAAGCCCTCGTATCCCAAATAATTAATGAGTCTATTTTTCATCGGATTATCCAAGGCTTCATATTTCGTAATTTCTCCTGCAAGATAACGCTCTTCCAGTACCGACTCTAAAATATGCTTATGGTTAATATTGATAAACTCACCATCTCTAAAGATCATGATCAAGCTATCTCCCACTGCTCCCCAGTACAGGTAACCATCAGATATGACAGCAACAACCAATGTTGTTCCGCCATTCGCCCCTTTCAAGCTTCTTATTATTTCTGCATTGCTCAAACGGGAAGCCTCCGTAAAAAAATGCGGAATGTCGTTTATATGATTCAGCTCCAAAAATTTCTGTATAAATACATCCACAGCGAGCGTACTCGCCATTCTTCCATTCGCAAGTCCGCTAATCCCATCGGCCAATACGGCTATCGTTCCATGCGAGGTTGTTGCCGTCGAGAAATAGTCATCCTGCTCATCCCGTCTGCCTATTGTTTGCCCATTGCCAATCCGAATGCCTGAGCTTTCTTCTTCCTTCCCCAGAAGTTTCCTTATATAAATTAAAAAAAGAAAAATGACAATAAAAACGATTGCGATTAAATAAGGCATCCATTCCAGCTCTCGTTCCCCCATTGTGACCATCATTCCCTATCTGTATTGTTTTCCCATTCAAAATGGGCTCCGCATAGAGGGATGAATATGAATTTACTCCTGCCCAGCTGTATGACATCATATGCGGTTAGCTCTGTAGGCGAATATACAGCTTCATTATTATGGTAGGCGAGCCCTGACGCATCTCCTGGCAGTAAATAAAAATTCCGTTTTTTCGGATCGTAGACAATAACAGCATGATTCCGTCTTGAGATTGTATTGTCTCCAATAATCCGTATGTGCATTTCTTCTGCTCTTCCGATAAAATTCTTCTCTGCCATAATTCTGTAATCCTGACCAATTTGCGGCCCTTCTATACATACAAGCCACCCTGTTACAGGCTCAATTCCTTCTACTTCCCCCAAATATGGCATTGTTTTCTCATCTTCGCCTATTGCCACCGCTCTTCGGTTCTCATTTTTCAAGCCGGAATCTACTATAACGTTGCAATAAGGACATGTATTGCCGTGCTTTCTTGTACTGAACATATGTCCATTTGCGCATCTTGCCAAACTCATACCGTTCATTCCTCCATTTGCTTCATATCAAGGTGCATTCTCATGTACACAATATTTTTGTATTCGCTATGTATATAACATCTCCCGTACCGATTCTGTATGGCTCCTGAGCCTCCAGCCTACTCTTCGCGCTTTTATATGCCTGCTTTATGCCGGTTCCATTTTTGGAGTCGATGTCCTCGATGTACCAGTTGCCATCAGCATAATTCAATACGGCATGCTGCTTGCTAATAAGCGATGCATATTCAGCATCTGAAAGATCGATGTCAACCTCACTATGTTTTGAGCTTTTACCAATTAGCAAGGATGTTTCCCCTTGTATATACCACTCCTTTATCCCTGCTCCCTTTTCATCCAGAAGAATGAGTTTCGTAATTCCAGCTTCCGTTTCTATGTCATCTGTTGTAATCCAATATTTCCCTATTACATATCCCACCGTGGCGATTGCAATAAAAAAGCCAAATCCGATTTTTAAATTGCTGTTTGTATTTAACCAATACACATATATAAGTGCAGTAACCGCTACTATTATCAGTAAAATATCGATCATTTTTATCCTAAAAAATCGTTCATCATCAGCTAAATTGTTTATGTAGCGTTTAAAAAAACGGTTCCTCACACCCATTCCCCCGTTTAATCATTTACCTTGTGATCTTTTTTTTGTTCGAAAATAGCTTTCAAATAAATCTGTCGTATCCATAGGATTTTTACTTTTATCTTTTTCCCGGTTTGCCATTTCCTTTGTTTTTGGATTAAAGCCAAAAAAACGCTCAAAGTTTTTCTCCATATTCCGCATATCAAATCCTTGATAGGATTCCTGAGCACTGTGGGTTCGGGTATTTGTATCTGCTTGATTTTTTGCTCCACTTGCCGCTTCCCCTGTGTTATTCATCTGGGCATCATATTTTTTTCTTAACGATTCATCAGACAATGTACGATAGGCTTCACTGATGTCCTTGAAAATTCTTTCCGACTCGCTGCTTCCAGCATTCACATCAGGGTGATATTTCTTCGCTAATTTCCTGTATACTTTTTTGATTTCTTCCTGTGAAGCGCCTTTTTCGACTCCTAGTATTGCATAATAATTTTTCATATTTTTATCTCCGCTACTTTCATAAACGGTATAAATTTTTAAGGGACGTTACGTCCCTTAAAAATTCCTGCCCGAAAAATTTAGACGCCATAGCCGCCTTCGATTTTTGCCAGCTCTGTTTTATCCTTCTTCTGTT
>NZ_KE952721.1 GCF_000466385.1 Aneurinibacillus aneurinilyticus ATCC 12856 | reverse complement strand
TAAATTTTGTATCAAATTTTGGGCAAGTCTAGTTAGATATTAAAAATCATTAGGAGTTAAAAGTAATGGTGAAAGTTAGCGCAATAATACAAGATCCCTATTTTGATCAGCCTTCCTGGTTATCAAAAGCTGAATATCGGGAAAACGTTGTTCTTTCCAAATTATCTTCGATAGATGATGCGGTCTTATTTTTTACGTTGCTATGTGGATATAACGACGTGGATGTGGCTAGAGACCCTACAGATGTATTGAATGAACTCATAGCCACAGATGAAGTTGTAATACGTGGTGGAATCACCTTTGAGGACAAAAATAAAGTGATACTTCCGAGCTGTTGTTGTGGACTTGAGAATTGGAGGGACGTACTCGAAGCGGTTATAAGCAAGGAGGGTGTATGGCTTGGTCACAACCCTTTCCCATCCGTAGAATACATAGATAATACGGTAAGGATCTGGTCTGACGATTTTTCTGGTGTAATGAGGAAAGACGTAACCGAGAAAGAAATACGGAAAATGTATTATATCGAATACAGTAGAGATGACTTAATAAAAAAATTGCAATCCATCGAAACTGATTTGTTAGACTTTTATAAGTGCTCTTTTAAAAAAGCACTTTGGATGGTTGACGATTATCATAAAGAAATGTTGTTTTTGAAATATTGTAAGTGGTTCAATCTGGACGTGAAATAGGTTGCTACTAACACAAGTTGATTGAACGGAGAACGAGAGCTTTTGATGTATTTGGCAACTAAAAATTGTATAAAACGACAATTAAGGGAACTCATCAAATCGTGTTTTTATGCATTGGCAAAGTCGCTTGACATGGAGCCTCTACGGGCATGAGTTTCTGCCACTCCATGCAAAGCTGTGGTTATACAGAAATTAGTGCATAACCTTAATTGCCATCAACACAATTACACAATAAGTAAAAACACCTAGAACCCTATTTAAAATTTAAAAAGTCTAGGTGTTTTATTGAATAAGGTAACTTAATCATTTCCATCCAAATCAGTTTACACAGAAAAAGTTACTTATTTCAATATGTTATGCGAATTATAATTGATATATGTAAAGGTTACTAATTCAAATCAATTTAGAAAAAAGCCCATTTGAACAAAACTATTCTCCTCTGTATTCTTCGAGCATTTCAAGAAACTCGAATAGATTTTCAGCAATATCAATGTGAGTATATGGCAATCCGGCTTCTTCATCCGGCTCATCAAAAAAACATGCACAAACTGTGGGTTCATTGAAATTAAAATCCAAATATAATATGTTACCTGATCCGTCTTCCCCAAAAGGAATATATAACTTATCCCCCAAAACATGCTGTTTAATCATAAAAAATACATTTTGAGGAATTGTATTTTCTGTTTCTTTTGCCAATAGTGGATATAAAAAGCTGATATTAAATACTTCTTCATCTTCGTCATAGATAGTATTTTCTTCTGGTACCCCACCATTTGAAAGTTTATAAAATTCAATATAAGAATCTGGCAACTTTTTTTCTAGAGTTTTTTCTAACTTAACAAAATCATCCTCTAACACTGGTCGTTTATTATATCTACTTATGAATTTTATTTTTCTCATAATTTCCTCCTAATCAACATTCAACACAATTTGGGATTTTTTGTATTATCCCTTTCTCCTTGAATTTATTAGTGCTCCATTAGGTATATCACCATCCATCATCAAATTTATTTTTTCGGCATACAATTATAGTCAGAAGATCTGGTCCTTCTTTTGGACAGAAATTTACCTTTTTCTCTAAATTACTCCGATAAGTCCCCCCTGCTGTCTAGGATCATCAAGATTGACAATTTATATTATTATTTTATGTGTTGCAACCTCATAAGGCTAAAAAACCTTGTTTCAAGATAGAAAACATTACGAAGGCAAGGCAATCCTACAAAATCCTTTTTTTATAAGGGAAAAATTTTCCTCCTAGGCTTGTCTGAAGGTTCACTTGGACCTGTCCAAACTCCAAATTTCCATTTTATATCGTAATTTTTTAATAGCTTTACTACTTCATTTTCTATTACAATGTAATTAAACTCTACTTCAAAAGGTATACTAAGAGTTAGTATATGATGATCATCACACAAAAGTTCACTAAGATCATCAAATCTATCAATAAGTTTTATTTTATATCTGCTTTTTTGGCCTTCTGCTATATATCGTCCTTTTTTATTTTTATAGGGTAATGAAACATTAAAAACTTTTTCTATTTTTTTTACTAAATCTACAAAAAGTAAGTCTTCTAGTAATACAATATCTAGATATTTTGTCTTCACCTTTATTGAAGCCTCCCTTTAGACCAAAAGCAAAAAACTACTACAAACTACAAATGTAGTTGCTTTTTGTGTTAAGTAAGTTTTAAAATGGGCTAAGTCTCTTTTTTAATTAGAAAATCTGTAATCCTCAGCAATTTCTCTTATTTCTAATGAATCATGATTACTACAGAAAGATAAATGACTATTTAATAACTTTTTAAATTCTAATTGAACATATAATTCAGCAACTCTTCTATTTTTCCATTCTTCATCATCTGGTTCCAAAACGGGAATCTGTTCTATATAACTCTCAATATTTTCCTCTAGCCATTTTCTGTCAACCAATCCAATTACTTTCCTAGAGTAGGTAACACTCGTTGGGCTACCATAAATTACGAGGATAATTGGCTTTCTTACCTTTTTCACTA
>NZ_KE952720.1 GCF_000466385.1 Aneurinibacillus aneurinilyticus ATCC 12856 | reverse complement strand
ACTCTGGATCGTACTGGATAATCAACACCCTTGAATCAATATACTTGAATGTTTCGGTAAATAATTGTAATAATTGTATGAGTTAGGTAAATTTATAAATAAAGGAGGGGTAGAATGTGTGATTAAAAAAGAATATCGACTCGCTTTTTTTCTTTTGCTTATTCCCTTTATTGTTGCTGTTTTGGCTGTTACTCCGCACTATGAAGCATTCACGACTACTGGGGACATCGTTCCCGTAAAAGACGCCGGGATTAATGGGCATGTGGACTTCGTCTATGTAAAGTCCGGGTATACGGAGAACTGGTTTCAAAAATTTGCTGTATCGCTTACATCAAAAAATCAGATTGAATTCCATCCTGTAGATAAAGAAACGATACAAGAAGACAGGAGAGAGGAAGAGACTGAAGGATGGCGAGCGATCTCCGTAGAGCGTGCTATCGCTTCAGCCTCACGGATTACCGGACAGCCTATAGAAACATTCAAGGAAACACGGATGCGTATTCTGTCTGAAACAGAACAGTATGAGGGCGATTCGTTCGGATTGATGCTTGCACTCGGGCTTATCGAGGAGAAAACAGGTGAAGATTTTACAAAACACGGCAAGTATACTATTGCCGGGACAGGAGCGCTAGAAGATGACACATATGTCGGCTCAGTTGGAGCGGTGCGACATAAACTGTTGACAGCAGAGCGAAACGGTGCAGATTACTTTTTTGTGCCAGAAGACAAGGACACATATATTTTTGAAGGAATGAGCAATCAAGAAGAGGCAGAGCAGCTTGCAAGAGAACGTGGGATGCCCCTTCAAATTGTTCCTGTAGCTACCATTGATGAAGCGCTGGCTTTTCTGCATAGCCTTCCCTAGACTAATAAACAAAAAAGGAGTTGAGTATATGATTCAATCCAAGCAGGTAGGTAATATTCTCGTGTTATTTCTGAAAATTGGTCTTGTTTTAACTATATTGTCTTTTATCGGCTCACTTCTTCTTGCATATGCATCGGATTGGTACAATGCATATGTTTCAGGAGTGGATGATTTCATTTCAATATTTAATGTTGTTCTTTGGATTTTGACCGGTATTCTTTTTTTTGTATGGCTTTATAAAGTACACAAGGATGTAAGGGAAATGGAGCCGATTCATCCTGTTACCCCTGGCTGGTCGGTAGCAAGTTTTATGATTCCTTTGTATAACCTGTATGGAATATGGAATGTGTTTTGGAAGCTATCAACATTTTTTATAAACAGCGGAAAGGATGCGGGAGAGGGGGGGCATCGACTGCGTCGTTATATGCCATGGTACTATGTAATTTTTTTTGGAAATAATGTACTGCAACGTTTTGTATTAAAATTCCCTGAACTTGTAACTGACACGCTTATTCTTTTTAGTGTTACGGTGGATTTGCTGTTGAATCTTATTTGTTTATGGATGGCGCAGTCTATTATTCGTAGCCTTGATGCTGCATGGCTTTCTCGAACAGAAAGTCCAGTATCCAGCGAGCAGACGTCTGAAAATCCACAACCTTCCATCCCATTGTAAAAGTAAGAGGCTGTTCCAAAAGTAGAATTTTGGAACAGCCTCTGTTGGTTTGTTTGGGAGTAGTTTGATTGTATAAAAATTGGAAATGGTGTTAAAGAATGAATAGTAAGAAATGATTTGAGCACAAAAAACAAGGAGATACAAAATGCTGGCTGCTGAAGGAGAGGATGATGTGGAAATTGAAAATAACCGTTCACTTGTTAATCTATTAAATGCATCAAGGTTACGGGAGCAGGAAAAAACGTCTTCTTTGTCCACTCCTTTGCTGGTAGAAGTTAATCACTTGACCAGGATGGTAAAGACACGATGTGGAGAGAAGAAGCTATTAGATGATATTAATTTTTTTATCGAGCCATGTGAATTTGTGGCGATACTAGGCAGCAGCGGTGCAGGGAAAAGTACGTTGCTTCATGCATTATCTGGCATTTGTCCGGCAGCAGAGGGTGAGATTCGGATTAATGGGCAAAATCTTTATGAAGAATATGATCGTTTGCGCTCCTTCATTGGGTATGTGCCACAGGATGATATTGTACATAGCGATTTAACGGTAGAAGAGATATTTACATATGCTTCCCGTTTACGCTTTCCAGCCGGTACATCGGAAAGCATAATAACGAGAAGAGTAAATGAAGTGCTGGAAGAAGTGAAAATAACAGACCAACGCTCGGTATCTGTCAAGAATTTAAGTGGCGGGCAACGAAAGCGGGTAAACATAGGCGTTGAACTATTAACCAAGCCTAGTCTTCTTTTTCTTGACGAAGCTACCTCGGGGCTTGATCCGGATTTGGAGAAAGCGATAATGGAGCTTCTTGAGGAGCTGAAGCAGAAGGGCAGTACGATCATTATGGTTACCCATGTTACCGCGAATATTAGAATGTGTGATAAACTTGTTTTTCTTACTCGGGAAGGACAATTGGCTTTTTTTGGCTCCCCATCTGAAGCGCTTGATTACTTCGGTGTAAAAGATTTTGTAGATATTTATAGAAAGCTTGACATGGAAAAGAATCCGAAGAGTTGGACCGAGGAATATAAACGTTCCGCTGTGTATCGGAAATATCGGAATCGAATCAGAAACAGGCGACAGCAAATTGAACACGCAGGCGAGGGGATGGAGAAAACGACTGCTCAGCTTTCTTTCTTTGAACAATGGAAGATTTTAACCATGCGTTATATACGACTGCTTAGCCGAGATAGAAAAAACCTCTTAATCCTATGTCTTCAAGCTTTCATTATTCCTTTATTACTTGTCCTTGCTTTTTATCATAGTGCACCCACATTTAAGTATAGCGGCTACCGGTCGCAAGATTTGGAGATTACTCAGCAGATTGTAGCAGCAGGAAAAATAGAAGAGGTGCAACAAAACATTCAAGAAGAGAAAAACCGAAGAAGCTTTATGTCCAATTGTATTGCCTTGATGGTATTTACCTCAATATGGTTAGGAACTTCCAACGCGGCACGGGAAATTGTGAAAGAGCGGGTGATTTACAGAAGAGAGAGGTTAGCTGGCGTGCGTGTTGTCCCGTACCTGTTATCGAAAATTGGTGTGTTGTCCATTATTTCTTTAGCACAAATGCTATTACTTGTCTCTATTGTTGCGTACAGTCTTGCTTTACCGAAGTTTTGGCCGAATGTGTTGGCTTTTTTTCTGCTTTCATTAGCAGGGGGAATGATGGGCCTAGTTATATCGGCTATTGCTTCTAATTCTGATAAAGCACTTAGCATGGTCCCTATTGTACTTGTTCCCCAGATTATTTTGTCAGGAGCGCTCGTACCTATCACTTATGTAAAGCCTGAATACATAAAAGTCGTATTTTATCTGGCTGTCAGTAAATGGGGCTATGAGTTAGTCGGAGGAGACATTGTTAATATCAACAGTAGGAGTGCTCTTCAGCAGCCGTTCCCTGCATTGTCCGGAAATTTTTCGGCTCATTGGAGCATTCTTGTCCTGTTTATTCTGTTTTTGTGTAGTATGGCGATTATTGCATTACTGTACAAAGATAGGACCACATAACATAAGAATTCATGGTCTGGTAAAGTAGGTATCAGTTAATAAAATATAGGCGGGAGAATTGTCTCCCGCCTATATTTCTTTGATTTAAGGGAGTTTACTGCTCTCCTAGTCGTTCATTTATTTAGTAAATTTTTATTTTCTATATGTATATGGAGAATAATCTAACAAAATAGACATTTTGTTATGTTTCAAATGACACTAAAAAAAGCAAAAAAGCCTTTATTTTAAAGGTTTTTTAGTATATCCAAAAAACAAATAGAATGAGATAATATAACATATTGAATCATTAGTTAAATATTTATTCACACAATGGAGTGGCTTCTATGACAACAAAAAAAGGTGCAAATGCTGTTGAACCAATACGGGAGATTGAGAAAATACAAGAGATAAAAAACTACCTCCTACGTCGTTCCTATAGAAATTATTTTTTATTTATTTTTGGAATCAACTCAGGTCTCAGAATTAGTGATATATTGCCTCTACGGGTAATGGATGTTAAATATACAAAGCACTTAATCATTCAAGAAAAGAAAACTAAAAATATAAGGAGGACCATAATAACACAGACACTAAAGAATGAAATAGAACGATATTCAAGAAAAATGGCTGATTCAGAGTATTTATTCCCTTCCCAAAAGGGAGGAAAGCCAATCAGCCGTGTGCATGCTTGGCAAATTATTAATCATGCAGCGAGAGCCTGCGGGGTCGAAGGGCCTATCGGTACACATACTTTACGAAAAACATTTGGGTATCATTTTTACCAGCAATCAAAAGATGTAGCATTGTTACAATATATATTTGGGCATTCTAGCCCTTCAATCACAATGAGATATATAGGTATTAATGATGATATGGTTGATAAGGCATTGGAAAAATTTTGTTTATGAAAAGCGAAAAAAGAAAAAATGTAACTGCAAAGCTATATCGATTTTTAAATTAGAAGTAGTTATAATGAAAAAGGACTAGATATTTTTTCTATTTAATCTAACAAAATGTCTATTTTGTTAGATTAAATGATGTGACAGTGATTTCTTCCCTAGAACAGAGGGCATAAAGGGGGTGAAGTTGAAAGGTCATGAAAAAGACGCTGCTGGACGAACAGACTGAGAAAGTTATTGAGAATAGGCTGTTTCATCACGTCTATCAACCACTGTACTTTCTTTCTGATTGGTCTTTACTAGGGTATGAAGCTTTTTTGCGAACTCAATACTTTGTTTCACCTGAGCAATTGTTTCAAAATGCTGAAAGGATTGATAAGCTATACGAACTTGATATTTTGTCACTGTTTAAGGCAATTGTTTCTTACACACCCAAGAATAAAGCGTTACAAACTTCATTATTTGTGAATATTTTTCCTTCTACATTATTGCATCCTGATTTTCATTGTTTTTTAGATGGATTACTTTCTGACTACACTGTATCCAAAGGAGAGATAGTGTTAGAAATTAATGAATCCCAGGAAATAAATGATGTTAAATCGATGCGTAATATACTCTCTTTTCTGCACCAGAATGGGTTTCAGATTGCACTGGATGATGTAGGTAAAGGCTCTGCCTCTTTTAAAAACCTTGTAGAGTTTGAACCGGATTTTGTTAAATTGGATAGATATTTTTCAATTGATTTATCTGTATGTCCAAGAAAACAACGATTAATAGAATTATTAGTAAGCTATTGTAAGGATGAAGCTTACTTAATATTAGAAGGGATTGAAAAATCGGAAGATCTGGCAATAGCTAAATTGTTAGGAGTTAATATAGGACAGGGATATTTACTGGGGAAGCCCGAACAATTTAGCTAGTTGTTATAAAAGTAAATAAAATGATAAAGGCAAACCTATTGAAAGATAGGGACGCAAAGCCACGGGTCTAAGGTTCCGCAGGAATGAAGATAGCCGGGTTACCGAAATTTTCCAGAGGTGAAAGGCTATTTCCTATTCGGTAATTCCGGTATCAGGTATAGCCCTTTTTATTTTAAGGATACACAGAGGATTGTACGGATGGAACTTAGCTATGAAAGATACAAAGTAAGGAGACGGAGATGAAAAGAAATTACTCTTTAACACTTAAGCATGATGTTGTTAGCGAAGTTATGAAGGGATATAAATGCAGTATAGTAGCTCGAAAATATGGTATAAATAGCCAAACTATATACCGCTGGATACGTGAGCATAAAGATATGAACGAGAATTATCGTAAAAGAGAGGTCTTGTGATGTTGAAAAGAAAGAAAAACCTTAGTATACGATGGAAATTAATAATAGCAGTAACGGCTGCTATTATTTTTTCAAGCTCTTTAGTAGGTATTGTCACTTATTATGCTGCAAAAGGGGAGCTTGAGAAGGCAGGTATCCAGAATTTGCACCAAATTGTCGGTGGTGCAGTCACTGTAATCAGGGTATTGGATGAAGAGGTGAAAAATGGCCATCTTACATTGGAACAAGCCAAAAATAGAGCAAAAGAGTATATTAATGGTCCATTGTCTGAAGATAAAAAAATGCGTGATTTAAGCAAATCACCTTTTATCTACAAAAAAGAAGGATACATGTGGGCATATGACGATAATTATCTTGCGGTTATGCATCCGCTAGGGTATGAGGGACAGAATCAAAAAGAATTTAAGCTTGAAGATGGAACCTATTTAATACAGGATCTTGTAAAAGCGAGTAAGAGTAGCAATGCCAATGAACGTTTGCTAACTTATACATGGAAAAATGAAGGCGAAACCAAAGAGCGGACACAGATGAGTTATGTAGAATATTATCAACCCTGGGGATGGACGCTTGGTATTGCCGTATACCCGGAAGAATTTTATGGCTCTCTTCCGCTTATAAAAGGGGTTATAGCTGCTGGTATTGCTCTGTTTTCATTAATTTGCATGGGCGTGTTTATATGGCTGTTTAATCAAAAAATCAAGCTTATTCTGCATGTAAGCAATATAGCCAAAAGAATAAGTGAAGGAGATTTGACGGTAAAGACGATTGAGGCAAAGTCTACAGATGAAATAGGAGAGCTTGCCAATGCAATTAATGAGATGATAAGCGGACTGAAAGATATTATTGCAAAAGTAAATGATGCGAGTATTCATGTTGCAACGGTATCAGAACAATTAATGAACAATATGGAAGAAACGAGTAAGGCGAGTAAGCAAATTGCAGTGACTGTTGAAGGATTGAACCAAGGTGCGGAAGCTTCTTCTCAAACAGGTGAGGAGGTGGCAAGTACGATGGAAGAAACGGCAATAGGAATTGAACGTATTGCCGGATCATCCGCAAAAGTAGCAGAAACCTCTGATGATTCAATAAAAGAAGTGCAAAATGGAAATGCTTCACTGGCCAAGGCCATTCAACAGATGCAATCCATTAGCAAATCGGTAGACGGCACGACATTGCTAGTGAAAAAATTAGGAGAACACTCTAAGGAAATTGAAAAAATTACGGATGTAATTACCGAAATTACAGAGCAAACAAATTTATTGTCCCTTAACGCGGCTATTGAAGCTGCGCGTGCTGGAGAGCATGGGAAAGGTTTTGCTGTTGTAGCGGATGAAGTGAGAAAGCTCGCCGAACAATCGAAAAAATCGGCTGAGGAAATTTCCGGTTTTATTAAGCGGATGCAGGAGGACGCTAATGAAGCTATCTCTAGTATGCAAAAAGAAGCCGATGAAGTTGAAGCAGGATTGAATGACATTAATGAAGCCGGTGAAGCTTTTGAGAATATCAGAAAATCTTTTGAGCATGTGAACAATCAAGTTCAGGAGGTATCAGCCGCTTCCCAGCAAATTTCTGCAGGAGCCGAACAGGTAGCAGCTTCTATACAAGAAATGGCCGGAATAGCAAGAGAAGTGGCTATCGGTTCGGAAAGCATTACATCAGCTGTTGAAAACCAGGTTTCTTCAATCGAAGAACTATCAAATTTTACAGCTAGACTTAAAGTTCTTGCACAGGAATTGCAATTGTCCATAAATAAATTCAAATTATAGCTGCATTCTTACTGGCTGGTAGGGAAATGATGAGAGGGGGAGCATGTGCTCGTAATAAAGAGTCCAAACCAAAATGAATATCGAATTTATCGAAAGAATTAATAAGTGTGTGAATGTTGTTGAATTGCAAATTGAAGCAAAGGTTATAGCACGTGTGTTGTCTCAACACAAGTCATGTAAACATGAAGATTTTTTGTCAATGTTAAACAAACTATCGTACATTCATCAGCGTATTGTATGTATTATGGATTCGACTAAACATTAAATCATGTACCTTATACAAAGCAACAAAAAGCAACACCTGCCCGTTTCAGTTAGCAGAGCAGGTGTTGCTTTTATTTATCCGCGAGGACAGTAGAGAAGAGCTTTTTCAATCGTATTTTTGTTTTTTGTCATAATCTCGGCGCGTCTGGGGATTGGAGGGAATAATCCTTCCGGGTCCAGCAGCGTCGGAGCAAGCTGTACAGGGCTTTCGCTTTGATATTTGTCAATCCATGCTTTAGGTATAGAGAGGTTGTCCGTAATACGTTGTCCTGACAATTCGGCCCACAATAAGCTCCAAGCACGTGGCACAACCCGCCAAATATCGTAGCCTCCACCTCCGGTTGCGATAAGACGTCCTTCACACAACTCTTCTGCTAGCTCACGTGCCAGCTTTGGAATCTCCTGGTAAATACGCATAGAAGCGGAAAGATGGGTTAACGGATCAAAGGTGTGAGAGTCGCAGCCGTTCTGTGTCAGGATTACATCTGGCTTGAAGCCGCGTGCCACGGTAGGAAGCACATTCTGATACGCTTCAAGCCAGGATTCATCTTCAGTAAATGCGTCAAGCGGGACGTTAACGGAGAAGCCGTAGCCTTGTCCATCGCCACGTTCTGTAATGTTTCCGGTTCCCGGAAACAAATATTTTCCTGTCTCATGAAAGGAAAGGGTCAACACATTTGGATCGTCATAAAATGCCCACTGTACTCCATCGCCATGATGCGCATCCGTATCGATATAAAGGACACGTGCATCATATTTTTGACGCAGATAGGCAATAGCGACGGAGCAGTCGTTGTAGATGCAGAAGCCGGATGCCCGGCCGCGGAACCCGTGATGGAGTCCGCCCGCCAGATTAACAGCATGGCGGTATTCTCCAGACATAACCAATTCTGCGGCGAGCAGCGTGCCACCTACGGCAAGAGCCGTAGCTTCATGCATATTCGTAAAAATTGGGCAATCTTCGGTACCTAGGCCAAAGCTTGCGGCAATAGCGATTTCCTGTTGCGTATGGCCGCATTCTTTAACGATATCGATGTACTGTCGGTCATGAATCAGTGCCAGCTCATCGTCCGTTGCTGTACGTGGTGGCACAATGTCACTATCATCAAGCAGATTCATCATACGCAGAAGATCCATTGTCATGCGTAGCCTCTTCTGATTAAACGGATGATCATCGTTGAAAAAATATGTTAAATATTCATCACTATACATAAATGCAGTTTTAATTTTCATACTAACCCCTCTGATTCTCTGGGCCATACAATACGGTAGCCAGCCTCTTCAATTTTAGAAACAAGATGGCGCGGATCGATTGTCTGTACCCGGAACACGAGGTTTTTCTTCCCTAAGTGTTTGCCTGGCATGACCAGTACACTGGTAACATTGCATTTCGCTTCCTTGAAAATCTCCGCGACATCGGCGAGCAATCCTGTCCGATCATCCACTTCCACTTCAATATGGGAGCTTGGATAGTGTACGCCCATGAGTTCGACAAGAGTGTGCAAGATGTCCGTTTCCGTAATAATGCCCTTCAATTCGTCATCGACTACCACCGGGAGGCAACCGATGCGATTATCATACAGGGCGCGAGCAGCTTCCTCCACGAAGTCGAGCGGATGAGCACAAATTACATCTTTGCGCATGATGGAAGAAACGGGGGTATTGAGAACATGCTCATCATCTTCGCGCGGCATGCCAATAATGGAAGGACAGGCGTCTCGCACATCTCGATCAGAAATAATGCCCACTAGTTTGCCTTGCAGGACAACAGGTAAATGACGAATCCGGTACTGATGAACTTTCAATAGCGCAAGCCGAATCGATTCTGTCGGCTCAACAGTGACTACGTCCCGCTTCATAATATCTTCCACAAGCATCGTGCAGTCTCCCCCCTAGTTCTTCTTTTTATCTATCATTTTATTCCATTTTCCTTGTAAATAGTAAAAAAATTTTTAAAAAATGAATCGATTTTGAAAGCGAATACGATCGAATGCCTGTATGGATTCCAGTGTCACACGCTTACCGATACGCGCCATCATGCAGTTAGCCGGATGCGAGCAAATTTCCGGATCATCGGTAGCAAACCATTCAAGCCCAACAGAGGCCATCACTTTCTCCATTATTTTTCTATATGCCCATACATCGAGGCCGGTTCCTTTCAAATCCCAGTGCCAGTAATACTCTGTAGTAAAAATGATATAATCTTCCATAGCATCATCACGGAATGCCAATTCAAGCATATTTTCTGCTACATGTTGATGGCGGAACCGTTTCGTTACTTCGATTGCCCCGAGTTCCAGTAAATCATCCATTTTTGCCTCTGACCATCTTTCCATCGGATCAGGATAAAGAAATGTCACATATCCTATAATCGTATGCTCATGTATTGCCAGAATAACGCGACCTTCCGGCAGCTCCGCGATGCCCTCAAGCGCTTTTTGTTGTTGAGAGGGCCTGCGAAATGCCGTTAAACCTTCGTCCATATACAGGGAGGCAATGCGTTCAGGGTGCACAGGGCCTTCAAACTGTAGGAGACCGGCCGATTTCTTTATCTTTTGGCTGAAAAATGTTTTGCGATGTTTCATCCTATTCACCTTATCTTACTCTTGTTGGGTTATTTTTTCTTTTGCAAAAATTATCTTATATTTTTGATGCGCTTGCCAATGATAAATTTGAAAAAGGTGTGAACGATTAGAATTGGTAAATTAACAGATTATTTGATATAATCGAATTTGAGAGAGGGTTTTCAAGATTGAAATAGAATATACATTCAGGCAGGTTTGATTAAATTTAGTGGGAGAGGAGTTATCGTTATGAAAGAAATGATGAACAAGAAAATGCTTCCCGTCGTAGGAAGCGGCTATAATATGCCTTCCTATAAAGAGGTATACAATACATTCAGCTGGGAAGATGTAGAGAAGCAATTTACCTGGCATGAAACGGGAAAAGTTAATATGGCATATGAAGCCATTGACCGGCACATAGGTACTCCCCGTGAAAATAAAGTGGCGCTTTACTATAGGAATGCGACACGTGATGAAAAGTATACATTTGCAGATATGAAAACGCTTTCTGATAAATTCGGAAACGTACTGCGCAAGCTGGGAATTACAAAAGGTGAACGCGTATTTATTTTTATGCCGCGTAGCCCCGAACTATACGTAAGTCTTCTTGGTATCATTAAAGTTGGCGCTATTGTCGGCCCATTGTTTGAGGCGTTCATGGAGGGGGCTGTACGTGACAGGCTGGAAGACAGTGAAGCCGTAGCGATTGTTACGACACCGGACCTTCTGCCTCGTATACCAGTTGGAGATTTGCCTGCTCTTAAGCATGTTATTGTTGTTGGCGGTGATGGTGCTCTCGAAGCAGGTCAGATAAGCTATGAGAAAGAGATGGAACAAGCTTCTGCTGATTTTGAAATTGAATGGGTAGACCGGGAAGATGGGCTTATTCTTCACTATACATCCGGTTCCACCGGCAAGCCCAAAGGCGTGCTGCATGTACACAATGCCATGGTTCAGCACTATCAGACAGGTAAGTGGGTGCTGGATTTACAGGAAGATGATGTGTATTGGTGCACGGCTGATCCAGGCTGGGTCACGGGAACAGCGTATGGCATTTTCAGTCCATGGTTGAACGGAGCAACGAACGTTGTTCGCGGAGGCCGTTTCAGTCTGGAGGATTGGTATTTGACGATTGAAAAATACAAAGTAACGGTCTGGTACAGCGCACCGACCTCATTCCGGATGCTGATGGGTGCAGGCGATGAAGTGATAAAGCAGTATAATTTGTCCAGCCTGCGCCACGTTTTAAGTGTAGGAGAGCCATTAAATCCGGAAGTAGTATATTGGGGAATGAAAGTATTTGATAAGCGTATTCATGATACATGGTGGATGACCGAGACGGGCGGTCAATTGATTTGTAATTATCCGAGTATGCCGATTAAGCCAGGCTCGATGGGCAAGCCGTTTCCAGGTACTGTGGCAGCAATTCTGGATGATGAAGGCAATGAATTGCCACCGAACCGGATGGGGAACTTGGCTATTAAGGCAGGATGGCCATCCATGATGCGCAAGATTTGGAATAATCCTTCCAAATATGAAGAATATTTTCGTTTTGAAGGCTGGTACGTGTCAGGCGATTCAGCTTATATGGATGAAGAGGGCTATTTCTGGTTCCAAGGACGTGTTGATGATGTCATTATGACCGCAGGTGAGCGTGTCGGTCCATTTGAAGTCGAAAGCAAGCTCGTAGAACATCCGGCAGTTGCTGAAGCCGGTGTTATCGGTAAACCGGACCCGGTACGTGGTGAGATTATTAAAGCGTTCATTGCGCTTCGTGACGGATATGAGGCTTCGGATGAATTGATTGAAGAAATCAGGAAGTTTGTAAAAGAAGGGTTTGCTGCACATGCTGCACCGCGTGAAATTGAAGTGCGTGACAAACTGCCGAAGACACGTTCCGGTAAGATTATGCGCCGTGTTCTGAAGGCATGGGAATTGGGCTTGCCAACAGGCGATTTGTCCACAATGGAAGACTAATTTTCTTATTCATTAAAAAAGGAGAGGGGCTATCCCTCTCCTTTTTTCTCATCTTTCTTACCTATACTATGATCTGGCTTCTTGTCTGATTTTTTATCTTTAGTTTCTTTTGATGTTCCTTCTGAGGATTTGGTTGTTTTCCTGTCAGGATTATCTGCGGTGTCTTTGCTATTGTCCTTTTTATTATCTTTCTTGCTATCTTTACTGTTGTCTTTATTAGTATCTTTCTTTTCGTCTGGTTTGTCTGGCTCTTTCTTATCACCAGAAGTTTCTGTACCCTGTTCTTGTTTTTTGCCGTCTTCTTCTGTCTTTTTGTCATCCGTCTGTTCTGTTTCTGTCGTGTCTTCTTTTTTCGTAGTAGTTTCCGCTGGTTTCTTCTCCTCTACTTTTCCATAAGATGCCGGATTTTTAGAGGCCGCCAGATTGGCATTATAGATAGCAGCCGTCGACGTATCAGGCGGGCGCTTCATATAATTTCCTGCCGGAGAAAGATCCGGGTTGATTTTCAGCACGGATGAGAATGTTTTGCCCCAGATGTTCATTGCGTTGTCATGTGAACCTCTAGAGAGTTTATATTTCTTATCATAACCGACCCATACGCCAAGTGAAATATCTGGCGTATAGCCGACAAACCATTTGTCACCGTCTTCCTGGGTTGTTCCTGTTTTACCGGCTACATCCCGACCCATCGTATAGCGAGCGACCTTTCTGGCTGTACCTCCGGTTACGACATCACGCATCATATCGGTCATCATCCATGCCGTTTGCGGAGAGAACACAGGGGTCGGTTTTACTTGGTGCTGGTAAATGGTTTCCCCTTCGCTATTATCGATCCGTTCGATTAAATAGGCATCGATGAAATTCCCGCTATTTGCGAACGTAGCATAGGCATTAGTTATTTCCTCCACCGAAATACCTCTGGTAAATCCACCTAATGCTGTCGGCAGATAATAGTCATTATCCTCAATCGTGCTTACGCCCATTTTTTTGACGTATGCGAGAGATTTACGAACGCCAGTTTCGTAATAGATCTTTACCGCCGGGATGTTGCGGGATTGAGCAAGAGCGCTGCGTACCGACATTGGCCCCTTAAAGCTTCCGCCATAGTTTTTAGGTGTCCAGTTGCCGGGGAACACAGTTTCTTCATCAACAACTGTAGAGTTTGGTGAAATAATTTTTTCCTCAATTGCCGGAGCATATACGCCGATTGGTTTAATGGATGAACCCGGTTGACGCGGAGCAGTCACATGGCTCGTATTCTCGATTTTGAAGCTGCGTCCTTCCATCATTCCCAGAATAGCGCCGGTTTTGTTTTGGATTAGGATAGCTCCGACTTGCTCAGGCATACGTTTGCCATTAATCGGCGGTTTTTCCGGTCCGAAGTTATTAGGATCGGCTGCGATTTTTTGCATTTCTTCATAGATTTTTTTATCGATTGTTGTGTGGATATGATAGCCACCTTGACGCACGGCGATTCGTTTTTCTTCCAATAGCTTGGAGTACGAATCATTTTTTAGCTCTGGGTTTTTTTCGAAATCCTGATCGAGCAGAATTTTTGCGGCTCTCTCTTCGATTTCCATCATAAGGTATGGATATTTCTCGAATGCTTTTGGAGATGGTTTGGCAAGATGGGCTTTAATATCATAAGCGAGTGCCTCATCATATTGCTGCTTGTTAATTTTTCCGTTTTCGAGCATTCGACCAAGAACGACTTTTTGTCGTTCTTTTCCGAGTTTTAGCCCTTTCTCCTTAAACGGGATATACGAAGACGGAGCTTGTAGCATACCGGCCAGATAGGCAGATTGTGCAATGTTTAGGTTTTTGGCATCTACGCCAAAAATGCCCTTGGCTGCCGCCTGTACCCCATATACCTTAGAGTCATTGGCATTTTTACCAAAGTACATTCGATTGATATAGGCATCAAGAATTTGATCTTTGCTAAACATTCGTTCCATACGAAGAGCAAGGAAGATTTCCTTGAATTTTCTTTCCGGAGTTACCTTCGGAGAGAGAATGGTTTGTTTAATAAGCTGCTGTGTCAGCGTACTTCCTCCAGTTTGCACGGATGAGTTTGTTGCTTGCTGGATAGCAGCCCGGGCAATTGCTGTTGGCACAATTCCATTATGTTCATAGAAATATTTATCTTCGGTGGAAATGATGGCATCGATCAAGTGAGGCGACACTTCTTTATGCGATACGAGACGCCGGTCCTCTTGTGTAACTAATTGGCCAATCATCGTCTTGTCTTTGAAATACGCAAATCCGGTGAGGTTGTTTGCGGAGATTTTCTGATAAATCTCATTATAACTACGTACCGGATCGGATTTGACAAGCGAAGCCACGTAGCCGGCAGCGGTACCGCCCGCAAACAATACGCCCATAAAGAACAGAATAGCTAAGACCTGAAAAGTGGCGAGAAGAGTATGCCAGAAGCTTTTCTTTCGTCTCGGCTTGTCCGACGTATTGGCGGAACCGTTTTGTTTTTCCATATTACTCCCCCTTACACATAACAGCAACATTATATCATAAAGACGGTGGTAGAGGATAAATGTTGCATTTTTGCACTATTTTTAGTTATTATGAGAATAACAACAAAACAATATCATTGTATTCGCAATGAATACGTAATAGTAGTGGCTTGAGTACTGGAAATAACAGAGAGTCGGTGGAAGGTGTAAATCGGCCCAGTCAAGCGATGAAATACAGCGTAGGAGTGAATCCGCACCGCATCTTGTCTTAGTTGTGGGCGGACGGCATATGGGCAGCCATAGGCCGTTATCCGTATGAGTGAAGGACTTTAGTCCTTAACTAAGGGTGGTACCGCGAGCAAACTCGTCCCTTTTTGGGGCGGGTTTTTTTATTTTTTCACCAATTTAAAATGGAGGCAGCACAAATGAGTGAACAAAAGACAATCAATCTGACAGAAGAACAAGCACGCGAAGTTGAACGACAGATGAACATCATCCGCCGTGGAGTTGCGGAAATTGTTCCGGAAGAAGAGATGAAAAGAAAGGTAGAACGTTCGATTGTTACCGGCAAGCCGTTAAATATAAAGCTGGGGCTGGATCCTTCTGCACCGGATATTCATGTGGGGCATACAGTCGTATTGCATAAACTTCGGCAATTTCAGGAACTTGGACATGTCGTGCAGTTGGTTATCGGGGATTTCACAGGGCGTATCGGTGACCCGTCAGGGAAATCAGAAACCCGGAAACCATTAACAGAAGAGCAAGTAAAAGCGAATGCGGCAACGTATGTAGAGCAATTCGCAAAAATTCTTGATGCCGATAAAATTCAAGTGCATTACAATAGTACATGGCTTTCACGGATGAACTTCGCTGATGTTGTCGAATTGGCTGCAAAAATGACAGTGGCCCGAATGCTAGAACGTGATGATTTCGAAAAACGTTATAGCAACAACTTACCGATCAGCATCCACGAATTTTTTTACCCACTCATGCAGGGATACGATTCTGTAGCATTAGAGAGCGATGTGGAGCTTGGTGGAACCGATCAGAAGTTCAATCTGCTAATGGGGCGGCAATTGCAGAAAGAATACGGGCAAGAACAGCAATGTGCGTTGACAATGCCAATTATTGAGGGATTGGATGGCGTACAGAAGATGAGCAAAAGCCTGGGTAACTACATTGGGATCAGCGAGCCGCCTAACGAAATCTACGGCAAAGCGATGTCCATTCCAGATGAGCTTATGCTCAAGTACTATGAACTGGCTACAGATATCTCTCTTGAAGAGCTAAAAAATTTAGAGAAAGGTCTGGAAAACGGAACCGTTCATCCGCGTGATGCTAAGATGCGCCTTGCCCGTACTTTTGTACAGATGTACTGGGGAGATGCGGCCGCAGAGGAAGCGGAAAACCATTTCAAAACGGTGTTCCAGCAACGGGCGCTGCCGACGGATATACCTGAAAAAGAAGTAGCGACTGCCGAGCTTGAAGATGGGAAAATGTGGATTGTGAAACTTCTTTCTGTTCTCGGCCTTGTTCCATCTAATGGGGAGGCGCGTCGAATGGTTCAGCAAGGTGCTGTTAAAATTAATGAAGAAAAAGTTGCTTCCGTAGATGAGCATATTACAGTGGAAGAAGGTATGATTGTTCAAGTCGGCAAGCGTAAATTTGCCAAAGTAACGATAAAGTGAAACTTCAATCAGTAGGGTTTTTTCTTTAAATAAAAAACCATCGACAGGATTGTCGATGGTTTTTGTCTGTAGTCCTTCCGATTAGCGGGAATAGAACTCGACGATTAGTTTTTCGTTAATTTCAGCCGGCATTTCTTCACGTTCTGGAAGACGAGTGTACGTTCCTTCCAGTTTCGTTTCATCAAAGCTCAGGTAGTTCGGCAGGTATGCACGAGCTTCCAGAGATTCCTTTACGATTTGCAGGTTGCGGCTTTTTTCACGTAATCCGATAACATCGCCTGGTTTTACACGGTAAGAAGGGATGTTCACTTTCTTGCCGTTTACAGTGATATGACCGTGAGTTGTCAATTGGCGAGCAGCCGGACGAGTCGTTGCGAAGCCAAGACGGTATACCAGGTTATCCAGACGAGATTCGAGAAGCTTCATGAAGTTTTCGCCGACAACGCCGGACATTTTGTTCGCTTGATCGAATGTTTTACGGAATTGTTTTTCCATCATGCCGTACATATGGCGAAGTTTTTGCTTTTCAGTTAACTGAAGTGCATATTCGCTCATTTTACGACGTCCATGTCCATGTTGTCCCGGCGGGAAGTTACGTTTGATATCTTTGCCGGTTCCGTCCAGAGAAATACCCAGACGACGAGCAAGTTTGTGACGAGGGCCAGTATAACGTGCCATAAATATTCGTTCCCCTTTACGATAAGATTAATTAGGTGTTTACTTCCGCCTGGCTAGTTCCTTACTCTGCTACATGCTCTTCGGACGGTAGCGTTTCCGCCGCATGCTCCGTTAAGGGACAAACAGCCGCAGCCCTTAAGGGACGAAACTAATGACATGACCAGACGTTTTTACCTAAAATCATTGCTACCCTTTGCAAAGCACATAAACAATATTATATCCGTTTGGAGATAAAAGTCAACTTTTTTCCTGATTCACAACGATGATTCCGATAACTACAAACAAAAGTGCAGCGAATACAATGCTATGCAGCGTTTCATGCAGTAACATAGCGGACAGTAGTACACCGAATACCGGTACGAGGAAGAAGTACATGGACACTTTACCGACCTTGTTGTACTTTAACAGCGTATTCCACAGCGCGAATCCTGCAGCTGACAGAAACGCAAGGTAGATGAGATACAGCAACGAAAGTCCAGTAAAGTGAAACGGTTTCCAGCCAGCACCGCTTGCACCAAGTAGTAAAAGAACAAAGGAGCCGAGCATCATCTGATAGGAAGTAAGATAGACGGTATCCATGGCAGACGCACGATTTTTGGCAAGAATTCCTCCTAATGAATTAGAAAAGGCAGAAAGAAGCAGTACCAGTTCACCGAGTCCGAAGGAGAAGCGTAGAGCCCCTTTTGTGCTGCTTGCCAGCATTACACCTGTAAAGCCAAGTAAAAGCCCTATCAAGCGTCGTTTGTTTATTCGATCATTGTTGTACATATAGTGAGCAAGAATAATGGAAAAAAACGTACTAGAACCGGTAATGATGGAACCTTGAATACCTGTGCTATAGCTTAAGCCAATGTAAAACAAGACATATTGCAATGTTGTTTGAAAGAAGCCAACCTGAAGTAGTGCCGGTAGTGAACCTTTAGTAAATGCGATACGCCGTTCTTTTATGACCAGAAAAGCAGCTAGCATCAACGAAGCGAGGAAGAATCGATAGCCAGCGAAGAGCACTTGTTTATAGACTTCCCCTTGTTGAATATCCAACAGTTCATAGCTTAGCTTGATAAAGGGAAATGCACTTCCCCATAAAAAACAGACAACTACTGCAACTGCTACGATGCCTGCTCGATGGGTAAAAATTTTTTCTGTATTCAATACTGTATCCGCCTTCTTTCGAAAAATAAAATGAACAATTTCAAAAATATAAAGAAATGGGTGAAAAGTGAACATAGTTATAGTACAATATCAAGCAAAGTACGTGAAGAACTGTTCAATAAATAAAGCAAAGTTGAGAGGAGTTAGGGAAGATGAGCAAAGTAGATACAAAAAAAGGATACTTCGGGGAATTTGGCGGGAGTTTCGTGCCAGAGCCGTTGCAGGCTGCGCTTGATTATTTAGAGCAGGCCTTTGAACAGTATAGGGAAGAGCCGGAATTCAACAAAGAACTGGAATACTATTTGAAGGAATATGTAGGACGCCCGAATCCCCTTTATTTTGCACAGCGATTGACTGAGAAGCTTGGTGGAGCAAAGGTATACCTGAAACGTGAGGATTTGAACCATACGGGAGCTCATAAAATTAATAATGTAATGGGACAGGTTCTACTGGCGAAGCGAATGGGCGTTAAGCGGGTAATCGCTGAGACAGGGGCAGGTCAACATGGAGTTGCCACGGCAACTGCATGCGCAATGTTTGGTATGGAATGCGTCATCTATATGGGTGAAGAAGACACCCGTCGCCAAGCATTAAATGTATTCAGGATGGAGCTGCTTGGCGCAAAAGTTGTAGCAGTAAAAGACGGTGCGCGTACACTTAAAGAAGCGGTTGACGCGGCGCTTATGGACTATGCACAAAATTATGAGAATACATTTTATCTGCTAGGCTCGGCGGTTGGCCCTCATCCATATCCGACCATTGTGCGCCACTTCCAATCCGTTATCGGCAGGGAAGCTCGTGTACAGCATATAGAGAAAGAGAACCGACTGCCGGATTATATTATTGCTTGTGTCGGTGGTGGCAGCAATGCCATTGGTCTATTCGCGCCGTTCTTCGACGATGAAGAAGTGCGCATTGTTGGCGTAGAGCCGGGGGGAAAAGGGCTTGTGGCAGGACAGCACGCTGCACCGCTCACAGCAGGAGAGCCGGGGATCATCCACGGATTCAAATGCTATATGATGAAAGACGAAGACGGAGAGCCGGCATCTACTCACTCGGTCGCTGCTGGGCTGGATTATCCTGGGGTCGGACCGGAGCATAGCTATTACAAAGCAATCGGTCGTGCCGAGTATGTAACGATAAGTGATGAAGAAGCAATAGAGGCATTTCATATGCTATCAAGGACAGAAGGGATTATCCCAGCAATCGAAAGCTCCCATGCGGTAGCATATGCCATAAAGCTCGCCTCTTCTTTGTCTGCGGAGCAGTCCATTATTGTGAACTTGTCCGGTCGCGGAGATAAGGATGTACAGCAAGTATTCGATATGATGCATAATGCAAAATAAGCAAGACAAAGCCTGAACGCTTGATTTCAGGCTTTTTTTGATGCGGAGACCCTTCGGATTGCAAAATGGAAATGTATAGAAATAATGCGTGAAACATTGTTTGATATTTCGTATAATTATAGATAATAACACGGTGTAAGAAAGGATGGAATATTCTATTAACACTATAAAACATGTGTATCTTGTTCGCCACGGGGAGACTGATTGGAATGCACAGCGTTTAATTCAGGGACATAGCGATATTCCGTTGAATATACGGGGGATAGAGCAAGCAAGACGATTGGCTATACGTTTGAAGGAAATTCCGATTACACAGGTTTGTTCTAGCGATTTGCAACGCGCCATTCATACCGCCTCTGCAGTAGCTGATGCTCTTGGTCTTCCTGTTTGTCAGCATGTCGAGCTTAGGGAGCGCTATTATGGTGATTGGGAGGGAAAGGATTTTCGAAGTATTCGTGAGCAATATCCCGACTTTGATCCATGGACGGATACGGAGAGTAAATATAATATAGAAACATACTCTGACATGCAGCAACGAGGCATCGCATGTTTAACTAACATTGTTCGAGGGAGTAACGCCGAACATGTTCTTGTAGTTAGCCATGGCGGTCTGATTAATGCTGTGTTGCATCGTATGAGCAATGGACTACATGGCACCGGTAAAACAAAATTGGTCAATACATCGTTAAGCCATATTCAATATCAGGAAGAAATGTGGATAGTTCATAATGTAAACGATGGAACGCATCTGGATGGCGCTTGACCGCTGCGACAGAAGGAGTACGATAAGGAGTCTAAATCGATCAGCAATGTCACTATGTGAAAGCTGAAGTATATAAAAAAGAGCGGTTATAGTAGAGAAAGAAGGCGGGGATTGTGAAAAAGCGCATGATTAACCAGAACCGGAAAGAAACTTTTTTAGCCGATTATTATTCGGCTCAGATTATAAACGTATTTCGAAAAAGCTTCCGGTTCATTTCTTCTCCATCCTTTTTATTGAACAAAGGCTGGATATTTATCTCGGATAAATCGGGGAACGTACTTGCTTTTGAAAAAGTCGGTGCTCCGGAATTCGAAATAAAGCCTTTCTACCCAATACAGGAAATGGACGAACACAGCCAGAATGACATGACCAGCAAAGTTATGTATCTTCCAATTCTAGGGGATACCTGGTTTCCGGGCTTCATAGGAATGGTTCTTCCGCTTTCTGTCGATGAGAAGCAGGTTTCCGCCTTCCTGCAAGGATTTGTGAACGTATTTTGCCTTATGCAGGAACAGTCGATTGCAAAGGAAATCGCTTACTGCATTAGGGCGGTAAATCAGGATCTTCATTTGGATAGTGTGATGCAGACCATTGTACATCGTATTACACTTAATCTCACCTTGAGTGATTGTATCGCTGTTGTGTTCGATGAGGAGCAAAGCGTTATGCTTCCACGTTGGTCCTCGAGCGAACAGAAGCTATTGCAATGGCAGACAAAAATTCTGAACAATCCAAAGAAAATATATGAAAACATCGTGGCACGTTTCTCTGCCAAACGAAGGGTCCTCCACAATGACAATGCAAATCTTGAAGAGCTGTTAGGAAGCGAAAACACTTTTTCAGAGCGGTGGTTAATCGCTCCCTTTCGATACAATGGCAAGATTATCGGATTCCTGTTGCTGATGCGTGACACCGAGCACCCGTTTACGACCCAAGAGCAAAAATTTGTATGTCGCTTCACCAAAGATTTAAGCTTGGCTGTTCATAATTCCACAGTTTATATGCGCACCCAGCGTGATGAACAGAAGCAGGCGATGTTATTTGAAATTACGAAGAAGTTTCACTCCTCTATAAATGTAGATAATGTGCTGCAAGCTGTTATTGAGAATACGAGGAAGCTTTATCCAGACATGTCTGTTGATTTGTGGCTATCGCATGACTCGTTTTCTACCACACTGCCAGTCAAGCAGTTCTCCTATTCTATTGACGGAAATAGCGTAAGTGCTCAGGCATTTATGGAAGCGAGGACCGTTATCATTCCTTCAGACGGTGAGCGCAGCCTTACTCTGGCTGCGCCACTTCGTGGCAAACAAGGGGTGTACGGTGTACTTGAATTGTACAGTGATAAACCAATTTCTCTTCCGTCTCGCGAAGTGGAATATATTACAATGTTGGCTGATACGGCAGGAAACGCCTTTGAAAATGCACAGCTATACGAGCAATCAAACCGTCTAATTAAAGAACTGCTGCTGATTGATGAAATGACGCGTCAATTAAATAAGAATATTAAGCTTCATGACTTATTGGAATTTATTATGCGGAAGCTAACCGAGTCATTCCGTACAGAGCACTGCTGTATTTTTTCATGGTCGGATGAGAAGAACGCTTTTATGATGCGAGCCTCTACACAGAAAGAAATAAAGGAGTTTGCATTGCCGGTACCGACTGCCGGGAAATTGTATGACTTATTTGTCAGAAAAGAATCGATTTTGCTGGCAGATGGAGCAGATGCAGAGATAGGCGTTCCTTCTTTTTCATACAAGTCATTAATGGCGGTGCCGCTGTTGGAAAAAGAAGAAGTGAATGGGGCTATTATGCTGCTTGATTCTAAACCGCATCGTTATACGTTTGATGATTTTAAACGATTAGAAATGCTGGCGCGGCATGTAAAGGTAGCTGTTACGAATGCTTCATTACATGCCGAGGTGGAACGGATGGTGGTCACTGATAATTTAACCGGATTATACAACCGTAAGTATTTGTATGACAGCATTCGTCAATCTCAGAAAAGAGATGTTTGTGGTTCGCTTATTTTAATTGATGTGGATCATTTTAAGAACGTTAATGACACGTATGGACACCATATCGGGGACGAGATTCTTGTTCAGGTGGCGAATGAACTGACGGTATCTATCCGTACTTCGGATATTGCTGCTCGCTGGGGCGGAGAGGAAATGGCTGTATATTTGCCAAAGGTACAGTCGGATATTGCACAGCAGGTAGCAGAACGTCTCCGACTGAATGTGATGAGAAAAACACATCCTACCGTTACGATCTCAAGTGGCATAGCTACCTGGACAAAAGAAGATGGAATTTTGAGTGTGGAGCAGTTGTTTCAGCGGGCTGATGAAGCATTGTATCAAGCAAAGCGTGCCGGACGCAATCAGGTTCGTATGGCGGAATTTGCATAATAAAGTGAAGAATCCGGGAAGAGAGCTTCATTTAATATGAGGCTTTCTTTCCCTCTACATTATGAATGAACAATCAGTCACATACAGGAGGTACATATGGAGCATAATAACAGCACAGAAGTACGCCAACTGCGTATCCCTACACCGTTTAGTGTAGGACCGATTAACATTTTTTTGTTAAAAGGAGAAACGTGTACACTAGTAGATGTGGGGCCGAAGACAAAAGAGGCGTTTGAATTAATAGAAAGCTTCATTAAGGAAAATGGTCTGGTCTGGTGTGACATTGATCGCATATTTCTTACTCATCAGCATGTGGATCATGTTGGCTTAACGGCTGAAATAGTGGAACGCACCGATGCCAAGGTTCTTGCACATCCTGATGCTGTACCTTATATAACGTTAGATGCAGAGTTTATGCACCATCATGATCATTTCTTCCATACGTTATACAGGGAGAATGGCGTGCCGGAAAAATTACTAGGGTATGTGGAACGTTTCAGGAAGATGATGGAAGCGTACAGCGAACCGGCGCCTGTTCATAAGACTATAACAGGTGGAGAGGTGCTGGAAGGGAATGAAGAGTGGGTAAGCATATTTACTCCCGGGCATACACAAAATCACCTTGCTTTGTTCAGGAAACGGGACGGGGTTATGCTATCCGGTGATTTTTTAATTAAAGAGATTTCTTCCAACGCATTCGTAGAGCCGCCAGCGCGCCCGGGATTGGAGCGTGCAAAGCCCTTGCTGGTGTATCGTCAGGCAATGAATAAAATAGCAAAAATGCCAATTCGTCGTATGCTCTCGGCGCATGGAGAGAGCATAGAAAACCATGCCGAACTTATCGCACATCGTTTACGGCGCAACGATGAGCGTGCAGAAAAAATATACGGTTTGCTAGAAGGTACAGGCAAAACGGTATTCGAGCTTTCAGCAGAGCTTTTTCCTTCCATTTACCTTAAGGAACTGCCGCTAACTTTTTCTGAGACACTGGGGCACCTGGATTTGCTGGAAGAACATGGTCGAGTAAAGCCTATATGGATAAAAGATGAGAACATATACCGTTATCGACAGGTATAAGTAGGAACAGCATGATTTGTTTCTTTTGGCAAAACCTCTCAAGGAAAGAGAGGTTTTTTTATGTTTTTAATGGTATAATTAAATTGAGTAATATGCATTAGAATAGGGAGGCGGTAGATTGAAACGTTTATTAGTTTCCGCCCTCTTTCTGACTGTGATGATCTGTCTGGTCATGCAGACTGAATTTGGCCATTTAGTTCGTACAGGAAACTTAGAACAAATTGCTGCATACATTCAATCATACGGTTGGATTGCTTTTCTTATTTCCATCGTAGCTATTGTAGTGCAAACATTTTTTCCAATTGTGCCTTTTGTGCTTTTGGCGGGAGCAAATGTTATTGCCTTTGGTCTTTGGCTTGGATTTGCAATCAGTTGGATCGGTGCTATATCGGCAGCGCTGGTAAACTTTCTTCTTGCCCGGTATGTAGGCAGGGACTGGGCAGAGAAGAAGATAGGACATCATTCATTTGTGAAAAATTTAAACCGGCATGCCGAAACAAAAGGATTTATTGTGATCCTGTTTGCCCGCTGGATACCGATTTTTCCTTCCAGTGCAATTAATACAGCTGCCGGTATTTCAAAGGTTCCATTTAAGATGTTTTTGTTTGCCACTTTGCTGGGCAAGGGTCCTGCTGTTTTATTTCAATCTGTTCTCGGCCATTATTTAATTCACTGGGAGCAGCATAAAGGCAAGCTTCTTCTTATTGCGCTCGGCCTGTGCCTATTTATGCTAGGAATCAATTATGTGAAGAAGAAAAAATCAACCTTGCTCTCATAAAGCAAGGTTTTTTTGGGGGGGACAGGCCGTGAAACGTTCACCGAAGCTAACGAAACAAAAAATTGTCGGAGCTGCAGTCGAATTGTTTGATTCTCAAGGATTCGACGGTACAACGGTACGGCAAATCGCGTGCAAAGCAGGAGTGAACGTGGCATTGATTTCCTATTATTTCAAAAATAAAAAAGGTCTACTGGAGTGGGTAATGGTAGATTACTATGAAAATATGTTTCACAGATTAGATGCCTGTCGCTATGATAGTGAATGGGAATCTCTGTCTGAACTATTACATAGTATGGTGGAGAACATGGTTCGCTTCCAGTGTGAGTCCCACCGGGTGACCAGACTGATTCAGCGGGAACTATCAGTGGAATCCATGCTTGGAAGAGAGATTATGAGTACGTATTTGGCCCGTCTTAAGCATTATTTTACCGCAATTATTGAAGAAGGAATTGCAGAAGAGGAATTTCCTGTGTTAGAGGTGAATGGAATCGTCATTCAGTTGCTAGCTATTATTAACTTTCCGTATTCATATCCACAGATTATTCGTGAAGTATTCTATCTGGAACCGCTTGATGAAAGATTTGTAGAACAAATGGTATGCTATACGTCTGACTTTTTACGGCATATGCTGACACCTATCAACATGGTTCGCTAAGTTTTTTATTTAGAAAGCATACTTGAAAGCAGGAACTTCCTTATTGCATACATAATTATTATAATAAGATAGATTGACTTTTCCTAAAGGAGTACGGCACGATGACATATATCAGAATACAACGGGTATCCCGTTTTTTTATAGTATGTACAATGATGCTTGCCGCTTTGGCAAGTCCTTATTATGCTTTAGCAGCTTCGCTACCGGCCTCTTTAAATAAATCCGTAACCGATGTTGATAATATTCTTAAAAAGAATGAAGAGAAAGAATTTACGAATTTGACTTCTGGTATGAAGCAAAAGTACAAGCTTATAGTGATTGCTAAAACTAAGCCAGCGACGCTTGAGCAGTATGCGCAAGAAGTAAAGAATAAGTTCAAAATAGAAGATGAGACAATGGTCATTGTCCTTTCTGTAGAAGACAAGAATATGGTTATTTTAAGCGGAAAGTATTTCCATGAACATGGTATTACACAGGAAGTTTTACAGCGTAAAATGGAATATTTTTTTGAACCGTATGCTAATCAGGGAACTTTAATGACTGGAGTGATGTCATTTGTAGGAGCTGTGAATGACGAACTCCAGGCACAAGGCCAAAAGCAGGGAAACGAGAATCAGGTAGTTCTGGCAGGAGCGGCGCCTGCCCCAGTCCCAGCAGTAGCGAATAATGTGACTTCCTGGCCTATTTGGCTACTCATTGGATTGGTGGTCATTGCTGTGGCTTTGGGAGGAGCAGCATTGGCATATACCAAGCGCAGTCGTGTGCTAAAAGAGGTTGACGAAGCGGACGAGTGGCGTACTAAGATAACAGACCAGCTTAACGCTTTTGAAATTGATTCTTCATGGAAAAAGGAACCGGGACGGGTTAAGGAGAAATATTTAGCTATTCTTACCTCATTAGATGATTTGAAGAAAGATGCGATTGCCGATGTAGAGCTTATTCTGGTTGATGCAGAAGAAAACTTAATGAAATTCCGTTTTAAAAGAGGCCGGGAAATTATTCAAGAAGCCAAAGAAAAATTATTCCGCATTGAAGAAGAATACCGCAATTTACATATCCGGCTGGACAAGCTTCGTGAAACGTTAAAGGATGTCGCCTCTTTGAAAGAAGAGACAGCTCAATTACATCAGAAAAACGAGCGTAGGTTAGACGAGCTTCGTATTCAATACGGTGTATCATTCCATGCACTGAAGGAGCAGATAAATCAATTCGACAGGGAATCACAGTCCATAAGGCAAGCAGAAGAGAAGGGTAACTTCGAAGAAGCGCACACTCATCTGCAATCATTAGCAGACGGACAGCAGAACCTAATGGAGCTATTGCAGAAAGTCCCGCTTGTACGTCAAACTATCGTGAAGGAATTGGATCAAGAAGTTCGTCAGCTGGATGAAGACGCCAAAGAAATGGTAGACGGCGGATATACGAATGGAGAAGAGTTTTTCACAGCACGTCTTGTGAAAATTCGGGGTAAAGTAGAGAAATTACCTATAATGTTCGATGAGGGAAAAGTGATGGAAGTGGAGAATCTCATTCTTGAGGTTCGTGAAGATATAGAAGCAATGTATCAGACGATGGAAGAAATTGTGACAAATAGGCATCAGTATCGGCAATATGTGACCGAACTTCCATATTATCTTAATGTATTAAAACAGGATCAAGATTATCTTTCCAACGAGCTTAGCGATTTGTCTCAGCGTTATCAAGTAGAGGATGGAGAAGCTTTTCATTACTACCAGCAGATTCCTGAGGTTGTTGCTGATATTGAAAATACGCTTGAACAGATTCACGGAAGTGATGTAAAGGAAGACTATGAACGGCATGGTGAGACGCTTACCCAGGTGACGGATCGTGTTACACAGATGATGGAGCGACGTGAATTCGTCATGAAAGAATTGAAGGATTTTCGTCGGGGAGAACGGGCAGCTCATGAAGATGTGCATGACTTGCGTAGCAGCCTTGCCCGTGTTGAACAGCAATTAAAGCGTCTGCATTTGCCAAAGATGCCTTATGGTATTACTAGTAATATAGAGCTATGTCGTCAGGCTGTTAGTACGGTAGAAGAGGCGTTAGAGGAAGTTCCATTGAAAATGCAAAAAGTCGATCATTTATTGAAAGAAGCGAAAGAACAGGTGTCGACTTTGCTTGAGGATGGGGCCGAGATGATCCGCGATATTCGGCTTACAGAGGATAAAATCCAGCGCACAAATCGCTTCCGTCGCTATGATAAGGAAATTGCCGCGCTGTTACAGACGGCAGAAGCGTCGTTTCATAACGGTGATTACCGGGAGGCACATGAAGCGGCTGATCAAGCTTTCCGTTTGGCACAAGAAAAATATGCGATTGAACAAAACTAGAGAGGGGATGCCCTCTCTTTTTTATGCATAAAAAGGGACACATCGAATTTGATGTGTCCAAATAAGGGAGTAGAGGTGTGAGAGTCAGTTGCAATTTCAAAGGGGAGTAGGTTCATTACTATATTTCCCCGCTTGTTCTAGTTTTAAACATCCACGCAAATAAAATATTTTTTTAGCGAGCGAAAAAGACTGCTCTTCAGAGCAGCCTTTTATCTTATAAACTATTATTATGCTGAATCGCGAATACCTGTATTTGCTTTTACGAGCACTTCGTCAAACTTTGCATCGCTCTCTGGACGTCCGAAAAGAAGAGCGCCCAGATAAGCAGAAAGAAAACCAACAGGTACCGAGATGAGAGCCGGATTTGTCAGGCTAATAAGCGGTGTGCCAGTAAAGATGGCTTTGCCTGGCGTAGGGTCTAGAACATTCGGGCTTACAACTACGAGAATAAGTGCTGTAAAGAGACCGACCAGCATGCCGGTAATAGCACCTGCCGTATTGAAGCGGCGCCAGAAAATTGTGTAAATAATAACCGGTAGGTTGGCGCTGGCTGCTACGCAGAATGCAAGAGATACAAGGAAAGCAACATTCATTTTTTGTGCGAACAGTGCCAGGATAACAGAAATGACAGCTACCCCGATAGAAGCGTAGCGTGCCGCTACCATTTGCTCTTTTTCAGTTGCTTTGCCTTTACGAATAATATGGCTGTAGAAATCATGGGCAAATGCGGAAGCGGCAGCTAGTACAAGACCAGCTACTACTGCCAGAATCGTAGCGAAGGCCACTGCCGCAACGAATGCCATCAGCAAGTCACCGCCTAGCACTTGTGCTAACAATGGAGCGGCCATGTTGCCCGCTGCGTTTGCTTCTATAATTGTGTCGCTACCTACAAAAGCGGCTGCACCAAAGCCGAGGAAAATGGTCAGAATATAGAAAATACCAATCAGCCATGTTGCGTATACGACTGATTTACGCGCTGTTTGCGCATCCTTTACCGTGAAGAAACGGATAAGGATATGAGGTAGACCGGCTGTGCCGAGCACGAGGGCAATATTAAGAGAAATGGTATCCAACCCATTTTTGTATTTGACTCCAGGATTTAAGTATGTGTCACCAAGCGGTGTAGCAGTCTTCATGTGATTGAACATTTCGGTAAAGCTGAAGTTAAACTTTGCAAAAACCATAACAGAGATGATAAAAGTACCTACCATCAATAAAACTGCTTTAACAATCTGAACCCAGCTGGTCGCCGTCATACCTCCGAAAATAACATATATGGTCATCAGCGTGCCGACGATGAGCACAGAAGTGGTATAATCCAGCCCAAGCAGAAGTTTAATGAGAGCACCAGCCCCCACAAGTTGGG
Organism: Aneurinibacillus aneurinilyticus ATCC 12856; assembly: GCF_000466385.1. Lineage (GTDB taxonomy): Bacteria > Bacillota > Bacilli > Aneurinibacillales > Aneurinibacillaceae > Aneurinibacillus > Aneurinibacillus aneurinilyticus. Next base: position 37,074 of record NZ_KE952720.1, on the reverse strand, counting down.
CAATCATGTAAAAAGTGGAAATTGTAATCGTGTTAAGTGCTGCTACGCCGCGAACCTTAGCAGTATTAAAGCGAGCTGCGATCATGTCGGCCATCGTATATTTACCGAGGTTACGCAGTGGCTCGGCCACGATATACAATACGACGAGATAGGCTACCAGATAACCGATACTGAAGAAGAAACCGTCAAATCCGGTAAGGGCAATAGAGCCTGCAATACCAAGGAAAGAAGCAGCAGACATGTAATCACCGGCGATGGCTAGTCCGTTCTGCCAGCCCGTCAGGCCTCCGCCTGCTGTATAAAATTCGCTTGTTGTATTCGTTTTTTTAGAAGCATAGTATGTGATAATAAGCGTCGCTGCTACAATAAGAACAAAGAAAGTAAATGCCATAATTTATGCGCCTCCTTTTTGATGCTCTTCAATGATTTCATCAGAGATCTGATCAAAGGAAGCCGCTTTGCGGGAATAAATCATGCATAATGCCCAGGTCATAATAAATTGTCCGAAAGCATATATCCAGGCCCATGTGATCGCACCAATTGCCGGTGTATTCAATACATTGCTGTAGGAAGTCATAATTGGTAGTGTATAGTAAAAAATGAGGAAAAAGATGCACATGGGAACAATGAAGCTTCTTTTCTTCTGCATTAATGTCTTAAATTTCTGACTGCGAGCAATGGCCGTATAGTCAATGCTCTGTCCCCGTTTTCCTCCAGTACCAGAAGGCTTGTTTTCTGCAAGATTTGCCATTCCAGGTTCACTCCAATCGTTATTTTATATTTTTTGTCTATGTCTAGTTGATAAAATTTAGTCACCTCCCTGACACGAAATATTTTCGAAGTTGCCTTCACCCTGAAAGCGCGTTCACAACTCCTTTTTAATATTAAAATATTTATAAAAATTTGAAAACTGTATTTATTCGACTTTTTTCGACATATAAGCGATGGACTCTTTTCTTAATTTTCTATATTATGAGCATAAAAAGACAGTATGTTTCTTTTGCATTTATACAGAGCAGCAGAAACATACTGTCTAACAGCGTGGCTATGTTTGAACATTTTTGTCGACATAAGAAAGAGAAAGGCTAGATGCGTATACCTTGTACTTGAAACTGGCGAATTAATTTTTGTTGAAGCCACTTAGCTGTATAAAGAGCTTTTTTTATTTGCAATTGCTCCTCTTTTGGCAGATTTGCTACATGAAGCTCGTTGGAAAGAGGCTGTTTTTGCTTTGCTTGCTTCATATGTTCACGAATCCGGAAGTGAAGCAATGTGTTGAATGAATCTTTGATTTCATCATCTTCTTCCCGAGTAAATACGCGTCGTTCTGTAAGCTGTTCAAGGCGCTCCAGTGTGGGGACTGCCTCGATGCCTTCGAAAATGGATAGTATGCGCATCGCATTAACAAAATGGACAAGTGCCCCGCCTTTGATATCAATTCCATCCTTGATTTTTTTATCATAAATGATGCGGCCAAACATACCGAGCGGAACGCTGCATGAAGCATCATCTTCCGCCAGCAAATTGTAGATAAACGGAAAATCTTTTTTCCGTGTCAAAAAATAGTGCCTGAGTTCGTGGGCTAATGCCGTCTGTCCGTAGACAGGGCGGAAGTCGAGAAAAATTGTGAACATACGGATCTCTTCTCCTTGCATATGGGAGAACCAGGCGTTTATCATGCGTTTCCAATCAGAAAGCGACTTTCGCCATTTTGAATTGGTCGCCATTACATCGCCTTTGCAGCGTGGAAATCCACATGCTTCAAGCCCGGCAACAATTTTCTCTGCTAATGTAGCAAAATAATCATCGACCTCGGCATGGTGTGCCTCATTTTCAATATCAGGATAAATAATACCATTATCCTGATCCGTGCTCAATGTTTGTTCCTTACGCCCTTCGCTCCCCATTGTAATCCAACAATAATCCGTAGGAGGGGCCCCCTTACCTTCAGCGATCATTGCCCGTTCGGATAACGCAATAATCCGGCGTAACATTCGATCGTTGAATTCGGTAATAATAGAGCAGATTTCATGTGCTGCTGCCCCGTCATTCATCATCCCGTCAATAAATGCTATCACTTTTTTATGCTGCTTGGCTAATTCTTCGACAGTATGTGCTGAGTCTATATCTTTTACGATGCCAAGCACGGAATGGCTGCGGAAGTCTGTTAGCTTTTTGAGCGTTACAATGCCCGTCACTTTTCCGTGCGAAAGAACGGGTAGATGTTTCACCTGATGCTTCATCATTGCTAGCATTGCTTCATAAAAATATGCGCTTTCCGGTATGGTAATAACATCCCGGCTCATAATACTGTCAACGGAAAGAGAAGCGATGATCTCGTGTTTAGGCAGGAGGGCGATCAAATCACGTTCCGTTACAATACCGCGCAATGCATCGTCTTCTATAATTAATACAGAACTGACCTGCTCACGCAGCATAGCAGAGGCGACCCCGACTGCTGATGCATGAGGAGGAAGAGAAACGATGTCTGTTTCCATTAATTCGCCTACTTTTTTACGATATGGATACGTCTCGAATCCATGATGGCGTACGGAGGATTCCGTAGCAAGCGTGCGATACATATGTTGTAGACGCTTGCTGATATCATGGGTCAACTGTTCGGCAAATGAAGCATAGTCATGCACCAATCGGTTAAACAGCGATTTTTTGATAATCAAAAAACGGGAGTTTTCTAACGTTTGTACGGAAAAACGAGACGCATCTTCTGCAAGGGTATTAATCAATCCGGCCAACTCTCCGGGATGATAAAAGCGTATTGTGATTTCTTCACCTTCATCTGTCAGAATGATACTCTTAGCCATGCCCTCTAATAAGAAAAGTAAATGATTTTCCTGTTCACGCTCATGGATAACAAAATGGTGCTTTGGATAATCGGCCACAGTAGAGGACGTAAGAATTTCCTCGATAGCTTCCTTCGGCAGCGAGCGAAACAACTCGTTTTGTTGAATCATTTCTTTTACTCTTTCCTGCATCCTTTATCGCCCCTTGTTTTTTTGTTTTAACGGAATAAAACTTTCTTCTATTCCAAGGGCTTGTCTGGCAGCGGCCGATCCGGCAGCATGACCGGTTGTAAAAGCGACAGTGATGTTATAGCCCCCTGTGTGCGCATGTACATCGAGTACCTCACCGGCGAAAAAAAGGCCGCGTTTTACTTTCGATTGCATGCTTTTCGGATCAACTTCTTTGACGGTAATACCACCTCCTGTCACTGTGGCTTGTTCGAGCGGGAGCGTACCGGTTATTGTTACAGGAAATTGTTTCATAAGCTGTGCCATTTCCCGCCATTTGGTGTGTGAAATATGAGCGTATGTCGTATTCTCTTCTATATCGGCCATCTCCAGGATAAGATGGAGTAACCTTTCCGGTATATACGTGCGCAACACATTTTTAACCGCTTTTTTTGGTTCCTTTTTCATCATGTTCTGTGTTTCGCGCTCAATATTATCCGTCGTTTTATCAGGCAATATGTCAACGGTAAGCAGGAGAGGTGCAGGGCCGAATTTACGCTGTGTTACAGATACATAGTGGCTGACACGCAGGACGGCAGGCCCCGAAATACCGAAATGTGTAAATAGCATATCCCCTTCTTCAGTGCATACTTTTTTACCTTTCGGACTCCATAAAGAGAGGGTAACATCCCTCAATGACAAGCCTTGCAGCTTAGCCTTTTTAATATAGGCATCGTTTGCATTAAGCGGTACAGCAGTAGGAAACAGCTCGGTTACAGTATGTCCAGCGTCACGCGCCCACGGATAAGCATCGCCGGTAGAACCGGTAGTCGGTACGGAGCAGCCTCCTGTCGCGATGATAACATGCCGACAGTGAATGATTTCGCCGGATGAAAGCTCGACACCTTCCATATCAGTTTCACTGTATAGCAATTGTTTGACAGGTTCGTTTACACGAAGGAGAACACCGAGTCGTCTCACTTCATTAAGCAGTGCGTCCACCACTGTTTTTGCTTTGTCACTAGCAGGAAACATACGTCCCCGGTCCTCTTCTTTTAATGCAATGCCAAGTCCGGTAAAAAAATCGATAATTTCACGATTGCCGAAACTATGAAGTGCACTGAAAAGGAACTTCCCATTACCTGGAACGTTCTTTATGAGTTCTTCCAACGGTTTAGCATTTGTAACATTACAACGCCCACCACCGGAAATCATTAATTTTCGCCCCAATTTATTGCCTTTATCAATTAACATTACTTTAGCACCGTTCGTAGCGGCAGCTACAGAGGCCATCAAGCCTGCAGGTCCTCCGCCGATAACGATAACATCCCAATTTGACATGAAACCACCATCCTTCTCTATTATTTTTGACAGGCAGCTTCAAAGATTGCAACTTAAACATAAAAAAGTTGCAATCTGAAAAGGGAAAAGAAGAATTAGGAAGAATATAATAAATATTCAAACTTATATGAGAAAGGATGAAAAATATGAGTGAGACAAAACAGTTGCTGCGTAATGATAAGCTTGCGTTGCTGAATCGCGAAATCGAAAAACATGTGAGACCCGATACATTTCCCTTGGCAATTCGGGTGTTACGTCCGGGAGAGGAGATACCACCTAAAGCGAAGCGCCCTGTACATGATTTGCAAGTGCAGGTAAGTATCTGTCAGGGAATAACGATGTCACGTCGCTATGGCTGGGCTATTGCGATGGGCGGGGAAGACTTATCCTGTCCAATCGCAAAAGCGGCATTTCACTTTGAAGAGCCGGTTTCGTTCTATACGGAAGGAAATCTGGCACACGGTATGTATGCGGAGACATTGGCCTGTGCGCAACTAACGGAGGAAGAGGTACCGAAGTTCAGTAAAGAAGAGAGCGGGACGATTGTTGTCAGTCCGCTGAGCCGTGCGACATTCGAGCCGGACGTAGTAGTGGTATATGGCAATTCGGCTCAGGTTATGCGTATGGTTGCTGCGACGTTATTTAAAACAGGAGGCTCTATTTCCTCAGAGTTTTCAGCCAGAGCGGATTGTGCGGATATTATCATTCGTACAATACAGATGGATAGTCCGCAGGTTATTTTGCCGTGCTATGGTGACCGAGTGTTCGGTCAGACATATGATCATGAAATGGCTTTTTCTTTCCCGTACCGTATAGCAGACAATGTGATAGAGGGATTTGCTGGCACACATAAAGGTGGAGTGAGATATCCAATTCCGAGCTTTTTACAGTATCAGGCCAAATATCCTGCTACGTATGAAAAGCTAAACGATATGTGGAAAGAATAAGAAAAACAAGCGCAAAAATCGCATTGCAGGTAGTGTAGTATATCAGGAAATCCTTCCCACTTTCTCTTTGAACAATGGTATAATAATAAAAGAACCATTTTGATGTATTATTAGCGTTATGGGAGGGAGTCACCCATGGAAAGATACTTGAAATTGTTGTCTGAAAATGAACAAAAAAATGGCAACATGCAACATTTTGTCCTTGAATTAATTCGACAGATTACGTTTGATGCCAGTCTTTCGTCAAAAGAACGTACCGATGAAATTAAAAAAATTTATTGGGCGCTTGATGAACATGCAGGCGTAAAGTAAATTTTATATTGATGAGTCAAAAATACAGAGGGCTACCCATTTTGGGAAGCCTTTTTTTATTTGAGAATTTTTTTAATTAAATATCACCAGATAAAAAGATGAAGGCATTGGAAGGGATTCGGATCTTGGATTTAGCGAGGGTATCGGCCGGTCCACGCCCGGATGCGTTGAAAATCCGGCACCCGGATTGGGGGAGCATACGGAGATATATACACCAGAAGATATTCATCAGTTGCGCAGTGCAGGAGTTGTATAGAAAAAATGCAGCAAAGCGGCAGTTCGATGAAAATTTGCCGTTTTGTCTCTTTCCTGTGATTTTTCTAAAAAGAAAGCAGGAATCTTTTGAGGGATGACGAATACCAAGTATATAATAAAATGAAACAAACTTCACAGATACATATTCCCATCACTTTCACCATAAATACTATTAATATAGTAATTAAAATCAGAACATTCCGCCTTCTTTCTTCCAAGATACATCTCAGTTTATTTTCAGATTCTTTTTCATTCCGCCTAGTTTATTCACCATGATCATCCTGTGTATGTAATTTTTTTCACAATACATTCATTTTGCACAAGGAGGCTTTTTTATGCACATTCTGGTTTGCGTTAAGCAAGTACCGGATACAAAAATTATTAAAATCGATCCAAAAACAAACACGCTTGACAGGCGAGGTGTACCGGCTATTTTGAATCCGTACGATACACATGCTGTTGAGGAAGCAGTACGCCTGCGTGCCCGATATGGCGGCAAAGTATCCATTCTATCCATGGGGCCGCCGCAGGCCGTAGCTGCGCTTAAAAAGTGCGTGGAAATCGGTGCGGATGAGGGTTACTTAATCTCCGACCGCGCATTTGCTGGTGCGGATACGTTGGCGACCAGCTATGCGTTGTCACGGGCAATTAACCGTATTATGAAAGAAGAGCCAATCGATCTTGTCATATGTGGAAAAATGGCCATTGACGGAGATACCGGACAGGTAGGTCCTGGCATTGCACGGCGTATGAACATTCCTCCCCTCACAGGTGTGAAAAAAGTGGAGGAAGTGGATGAGGCAAACCAAAAAATTATTGTGCATCGTAAACTCGAAGACGGCTATGAAGTACTGACTTCTCCGTTGCCCTGCCTGCTAACGGTAGAGAAGGAAATTAACGAAGTTCCCTATTCACCGCTCCCCAATATGATCCGTGCGGCTCGCTATCAGCCCACCGTCTGGACAGTTAATGATCTAGAAGATGTGGACCGTAGTCAGCTCGGTCTAAAAGGTTCACCTACTATCGTGGGCAAGATGTTCAGCCCTCCGAAACCGGAGGGAGGAAAACGCCTTACAGGTACAGCAGAGCAACAGGTGAGCCAACTGGTCGAAGTTTTGCTAAAAGAAAAGCGCGAATTACTTGTACAGGGAGGCAAATAACATGGCCGTTACGATTTCTGCCGCTTGTATTTCCTGTGGCACATGTGTAGATACTTGTCCCGTCAGTGCACTGTACCTTGGGCCTGACAAATGTGAAGTAGACACGGCAAAATGCGAGGAATGTCAGGAATGCATTCCAGTTTGTCCAACAGAGGCAATTAGTCTGCCAAACCCAACGAAAGCAAAATCGGCTCCACCACCGCCTGCTCCCGCCGTTTCTGAACCGAAGAAAGAAGAGGCGAAAACGCCTGCTGTCGCTTCAAATGAGGCGATTGAAGCGAAAATCGAAGCAAAGCCGAGGTCGGGTGTTCGCACAGACGAATTCGCTGACCATGAAGGGGTATGGGTATTCATTGATCAAACGGACGGCAGGATTGCAAGCGTATCGCTTGAGTTGCTGGGAGCGGGCCGCCGCCTTGCCGATAAGTTGAACGTGCCGCTTGCCGGATTTATGCTTGGATACCAAATCGAGCCGCTATCTCAGACCTGTTTTGAATACGGTGCTGATATTGTTTATATGATTGATGATCCGGTATTAAAGAACTATCGTTCTGAAACATATATGAAGGGAACTGCCGATCTTTGTAATAAATACAAGCCGGAAATCATTCTGTATGGCGCAACCACTAATGGCAAAGACCTGGCGAGTGCTGTAGCTACGGATCTTGCAACAGGTTTGACCGCGGATTGTACGATGCTGGACGTGGATCCTGAAAAGCGTTTGCTTGAAGCGAGTCGTCCCGCATTTGGGGGGAATATTATGGCGACGATCCTCTGTAAAAATCATCGTCCGCAGATGGCGACGGTCCGCTCGAAAGTAATGAAAACGCTGGAGCCACAACCAGGCCGTCAGGGAATGTTAATTCATGAGCCGCTCGGTATACATGAGGATGATTTGCAGACGAAAGTGCTGAAAATTGTACGCGAGACAGGAAATAAGGTTAAGCTGGACGAAGCGCATATTATCGTCGCTGGCGGCAAAGGGTTAGGTGATGCGAAAGGATTTCAGATTTGTTACGACCTGGCCGAGGTGCTGGGCGCGAGCGTGGGTGCAAGCCGGGATGCGGTGGAGGCGGGCTGGATCGACCATCACTATCAGATTGGGCAGACAGGTGTGACGGTGACGCCGAAGATTTATTTTGCCATCGCCATTTCAGGCGCTGTCCAGCATATTGTTGGTATGCAAAATTCCGAATTTATTATTGCGATTAATAAAGATCCAGATGCACCGATTCATAGTGTTGCCACCTACAGCATTGTTGGTGACGCCTTTGAAGTGGTGCCTAAGCTTATTGAAGCGTTCAAAAAAGTCACACAAGGCGGTGAAGCGGTCCATGTCTGAGAAATTTGATGCAATTGTTGTCGGTGCAGGTCCTGCGGGCACATCAGCCGCATATACTATGGCAAAAGCCGGTTTGAATGTATTGCTAATCGAAAGAGGAGAATATCCCGGGGCTAAGAACGTAATGGGCGGAGTATTGTACCGTCATCAGATGGAGGAGATGATCCCGGAGTTTTACAAGGAAGCCCCTGTTGAACGCCCTGTAGTGGAGCAGCGTTTCTGGATGCTGGGTGAGGATTCGGTATTTACGAGCGGCTATAAGGGATTGGAGTGGGCGAAGGAACCATACAATAATTTTACGGTGCTGCGTGCCAAATTCGATCAGTGGTATGCCAGTAAGGCTGTGGAAGTCGGAGCGCTTCTAATTAACGAAACCGTTGTTACTGAATGTATTGTCGAAGATAACAGGGTGATCGGCGTACGTACAGACCGCCCGGATGGTGATGTATACGCCGATGTTGTCGTACTGGCAGATGGTGTGAACTCGTTGCTTGCCAAATCACTTGGCTTCCATAAAGAGTTCAAACCAGAGGAAGTAGCTCTCGCTGTCATGGAGGTTATTAATCTTCCAGCGGAGAAAATTGAAGACCGTTTCAATTTGGAGCCGAATCAGGGCACAACAATTGAAATTTTCGGTGATGCGACTAAAGGAGCTCTCGGGACCGGATTTATTTATACAAATAAAACAAGCATTAATATTGGTGTTGGGACGACATTATCTGGGATGATTAAGCTTAAGCTTCGTCCGTATGACCTTCTCGATTATTTGAAGAACCATCCGATTGTACGCCCATTAATAGGTGGAGGTGAGCCGATGGAATATGCGGCGCATCTCATTCCGGAAGGGGGCTTCCATTCGATGCCAAAAATCGTAGGTAATGGAGTCGTAGTCGTAGGCGATGCAGGTCAGATGGTTAATAGCATTCACCGTGAAGGAAGCAATATGGCGATGACGTCCGGTCGTCTGGCAGCCGAAACGATTGTACTTGCAAAAGAGGCGAACGACTTCTCTGCAAACATGCTTGATACGTATCGTATCCGGTTGCTTGAGAGTTTTGTCGGCCAGGATTTGAAAAAATACAAAGATGCTACACATACATTTGAATCGTATCCACAGTATTTTAAAGAATATATTCCAATGATTAATCAAGCGGCCAGTCAATTCTTCACAGTGGATGGTATACCGAAACGGGAGAAACAGAAAAAAATCTTCAAAAGGTTAACGGAAGGTAAAAGTAAGCTGGGCATGGTTCAAGACATTTATCGCGCATGGAAGGTGATGAAATAATGACTCTTGTACCACATACGAATACGATTGAAGAGAAGCAGTATTTGGTTCGGTTCAGGGCGGATACAAAGTCGCATCTGCATGTGTTAGATCATGATGTGTGTGCTACGAATTGTCCGGATAAGCTTTGCACGGTATTTTGTCCGGCTGAGGTATATAAGTGGGAAGGGATGCGGATGGCGGTTGGCTACGAGGGCTGTCATGAGTGCGGAAGCTGCCGCATTGGCTGTCCGTATCAGAATATTAAGTGGGAGTATCCAAAGGGCGGGCATGGGATTGTGTTTCGTCTAGCTTAGCCTACAAATCAGTAAGCTAAAGCATTATATATACATCTGATTTGATACATCAACACATTTTGGTGGTGGGAGGTAAGAGAAGAAGGAAGGACGGTGGACGGGAGCGGTCGGAAAAACACACGCTGGCCCTTCTTCTGCCGGAGAGCAGGGGCATCCACCCTCTTCTTTTTCCGAATCTCCTCCTTCCAGCCACACTCCCCTGTCAAAATACCGAGTGTAGCTTATATAGGTTCTATCCGTCTTTATTAAAATGCCGCCAGGGAGTCGTGTCCTTGGCGGCTTATTTATTATGAGCCGAATCGCCGTACATCAATTGGTATATACAGAGATGTAAAAGGTACGGGAGCAATCCTATTCGATTGTTGAGTTTTTACACACTGATCATTTGTGTTACGAGCTGATAAGCATCGCGAGCCATAATCAGTTCCTCGTTCGTTGGGATAACCATGACTTTAACTGGAGAGAAAGGAGTACTGATGAAACGCTCTCCTGTAGCACGGTGGTTGGCATGTTGATCGATGACAACACCTGCGTGTTCAAATCCAGCACAAATTCTTTCACGGATTTCAGCGCTATTTTCGCCAATTCCGGCAGTGAAAATAATGCCGTCTACTCCATGGAGTCTAGCTAAATATTGCCCGATATACGCCTGGATTCGTTTCGTAAACACGTCAATGGCTAGCTTGCAACGTTCATCCCCTTCTCGGATGCCCTGAAGAATATCCCGGATGTCGTTTGATTTTCCAGAAATGCCAAGTAATCCGCTTTTTTTGTTTAAAATGTTTTCTACGACCCCATGAACATCCGTCCCTTCAATCTCCGCTAGATAAGGAATGATACCCGGATCGATATTTCCGCTACGTGTGCCCATACTGACGCCAGAAATTGGAGTGAAGCCCATCGTTGTATCGTAGGAGATTCCGTACCGGATCGCGGTAAGGGATACACCGTTTCCGATATGGCAGCTAATGAGACGCAATTTTTCTTTTGGCATTTCTAGCATGACTTCTGCTCGCTCCATGACATACCGATGGCTGGAACCATGGAAGCCGTATTTGCGAATTTTATAGTTCGTATAGTATTCATACGGAATTGGGTAAATAAACGAAGAAGGCGGCATCGTCTGGTGGAACGCGGTATCGAAAATAGCCACTTGAGGCAAGTTGGGAAACAGCTTTTCCGTCCATTCAATACCTAGCAAGTTTACCGGATTATGGAGCGGTGCAAACGGAGTCAGCTTTTTAATAGCGGCTTTTACACGTTCGTCAATGATGATAGATTGCGCAAATTCTTCTCCCCCATGCACGATGCGGTGAGCAATTGCATCAATGCGGTATAGCTGCATATCTTGTGCAATTTGGAGTAGATGTTGTCCATACTCCTCTTTCTTGATATGTTCGATAACACCGGAAGCTAGCAACTGCTTGTTTGGCATACGGTATAGTTTGTACTTAATAGATGAACTGCCGCAGTTGAAGAGAAGAATTTGTCTTTCTTCCACCACTTCAAGCTGATGATAGGAGTCAACCTGAATAATTTCAACTACATCACTGTTTTTTAGCCCGGCTGCATTCCCTTCGTCCGTATCGATGTGGAACTCAAGCACAAAGCTAGGATGCACCCGACAAAGTACTTTTTCAAGAATTAAGGAGCGTTCACCATCTACACGTACACTTACATGTTCATTGTCTTTTACACCGATTTTTGCAGCATCGGTTTCGTTCATATGAATATGGCGTGCTGCTATAATTAATCCTTCTTGAAGCATTACTTGTCCTCTGGGGCCAATGATGGTTATACCAGGTGTTTCTGCTAAATCGCCAGAATCCCGCATTGGAGGGTTTACCCCAAGAACGTAGCCATCCGTTTTTGAAATTTCAACTTGGGTTTTGTTACGCTCAGGACCGAGGATGCGTACATGGCTAATTTTCCCCTTTGGTCCTTCTATATCAATTGTTTCCTCAGCAGCAAATTGTCCTTTTTGCCGTAAATCCTTTATTTTCGTTAATTCATAACCTTTACCGAACAAAATATCAAGGTGTTCACGTGACAAATGGACATGTCGATTCGAAATCCCTACAGGAATTTTCACAGTTACTCCACTCCTTTTTGGTGAAAACGATTAGAAGAAAGGAAGCATCCTGCTGTTTTCATGCCGTTCGTTTTCACGAATTATAATAGTCAATACAAAACCAATCATATGCAAAAATGGATCGATAAACAATGAATTATATGTTAAATTTGGTATCGTGTAAGTTTGTGTAAGATTTTAACATATATTATATCAACGAATTATTAGCAGTATCTCAGCAATTCTAATAGGAACAACCCCAATCTTCACCATTATTCTGGTTAGACTCTTTGTTCCCGATGAAAAACTAAATATAAAAAATCTGTTTAGCATCATTATTGGTTTTATTGGACTCAGTATTCTTATAGGTCCCGGGATTACTTCAGTCAGTTTGCATAATAGTTTACTTGGAGACGCAGCAATTTTGGGAGCGGCACTTAGCTTTGCGGCTTCACTTATCTTGATTAAGCGGCTACCACCGATCTCCTCCGTCTTAGCTATGCGTAATGTGTTATTTATCGCTACGATTATTCTTATCCCTCTGTCTCTCATATTCGATGCACCATGGACAATAAGATTGACATTGCAACAAACTATTGCGGTTATTGTATTAGGAACCGTGCAGGCTGGAATCGTCTATATGCTTTATTATATTTTGATTAATCGTACAGGGGCCACATTTGCTTCCCTAACTAATTATCTTGTTCCATTGTTCGGTGTCATACTTGGAACTGTATTTTTAGATGAACATTTGAAATGGAGTGACATTGCCGCACTTTTACTTATTCTTATTTCATTAGGAGTGAACGAGATAAAGGGGTGGGGAAAAGAAGTGGGTCTGAAAGGAGGTTGCTGATTATCAGCAACCTCTTTGCTTTATAATGAATAATTTTTTTATATTAAAAACGGTGTATATGATATATTGGAAATATTTCACAATATATTCAAACTCGTTCAGCTTATTGTAACTGTTTTAAATATATAATTAATATAAGGTAATACAAATACTAGAAAAAATGGAAGGAATGCATTTTCATAACGATTGTTAAGGAGATGAGGTAATGAAGAAGCTAAAAGCCATAGGAGTAGGAGTCTTGGTAACTGTATTATTGGCGGGGTGCAATAATACCCCTGTTAATAATGCTGAAGGGGAAGCGTCGACTAAAATCGAACAGGATAAACAAGTAAAACAAGCGTCTAAGGAAGATGCGGAATTGCAGGCTTTGCTGGCAAAATTCCAGCCGTTGGGCGAAATGCCGGTTCCGGCAGACAATCCAATGAGTGCAAACAAAGTAGAGTTAGGTAAAAAATTATATTTTGATCCGAGATTATCCGGCAATAATAAATCAAGCTGTATGTCATGTCATGTTCCGGGTGCAGGTTATGGCGATAACTTGCCTACATTTGTAGGCTTTGAAGGATTTAAAGGAGCGCGTAACAGTCCAACCATTATCAATGCTGGTTATTATACGTCTAACTTCTGGGACGGGCGTGCAGCTAGTCTTGAAGAGCAAGCACTAGGTCCGATTCAATCCGAGGCAGAAATGAATCAAAATCTTGATGTATTAGTGAAAGAACTAAAATCTGTTCCTGCTTATGTAGATGAATTTAAAGCAGTTTTCAATGATGAGATTAACGCTAAAAATATTGCGAAGGCGCTTGCGACATTTGAAAGAACAATTGTAATTAACGATACAAAGTTTGACCGTTTTTTAAAGGGCGATAAAGGAGCATTAACGGAGCAACAGATTGAAGGGATGAAGCTGTTTGCCGGGAAAGCAAATTGTATGTCGTGCCACGCAGGACCGACGCTTTCGGATCAAAGTTTCCATAACATTGGCATAGAAGGAGATGATGGGCGCTACGGTGTGACAAAACAGGAGGCGGATAAAGGGAAGTTCAGAACACCAGCTTTACGAGGTATTGCCCATACTGCTCCATATATGCATGACGGCAGCATAAAGACACTGCGTGAGGTCATTGAGTATTACAACAAAGGAGGAGGTGCCCATCCGAACAAAGACCCCTTAATGCAGCCTATTAACTTAAACGATCAGGAGATTGATGCATTGGTCGCTTTCTTGGAGGCGTTAAGCGGTGAGGTGCCAGTTGTGGAACCGCCAAAGCTTCCATAGTAAATTCCCATGGTAAACGATTGCGAGCTTGGATAGCTGCTATTCTATGTTTAATGAATAGCGGCTATTTTATTTTTTGACAGATGTGTGTGCCATCGAAATATATATATCTGATTTACTCAATCGACAAATGCTTGCAGTGGAAAGGAGCGGCTGGGAAAAGGCACATTTGCCTTTCTTCTGCTGGAGCGCAGATGCATCCAGCCTTTACTTTCCCTGACTCTTCTATCTTTAACCACAAGCATTTGTTAATACATCAAGTAAATTCTATATAGTTACATTGTTGGTTGAGACATCTCACGAACAATTAGCCAGAATGCGATAATAAATAGAAGAATCCAGAACCATGCCTTCTGAAAAAAACGTTTCTTTTTTACGGGGTTCATATTGAATATCCTCTCCGTTTCCTTCGCTGTGTCGACGGCATACGCAGGAAAGCTAGCCGTGATAGCCTGGATTTGTTTTTTATTCTTTACCCCGTTTTTAGGGTGGGCTACACATAAATTTATAAGTCTGACTTGTTTGGTGTATGCATAATATAAAAAGAAAAGGGGATAAAGCCGAATGATTCAGGTCAAAGAGTTTATGTATGCGCGTGGCGGAGATGCAGAGCGGCGGATAAACGAGTTTTTGGCCGGATTGGAGGAGGCTCAGCTTGTCGACATAAAATATAATATTTATAGCGAGCTGGTTAGTTGTATTCTCATCGTATATAAAACCTGCTAAGCACTTTACTTTTTGGTTTCAAATTCATAATATCCGGGTATACTAGTGCCAAGGAGTGATTCGCACGTGGATAAATACCCGGATAAGATGCAGGACTTGGATAATAAGAAGCGGGAAATGAAGCTGGATAAAACCATAGACGAACTGCGAAACGAACTCAATAAGCCTATATGGAAAGAAATTATAAGGAAAAGCACCGAATGAAGTTCGATTCGGTGCTTTTTTGTTAAGGACTGTTTATTTTCTTGTATTGGTTCAGGAAGCCGTTCGGCGTTCACGGAACAACAAACTGATGGAGTATAGTCCCGCTAAGCCGATGAGAGAATATACAATACGGCTTAAGAACGAGCTTTCACCGTTAAACAACGCTGCTACAAGGTCCCATTGAAACAAGCCTACCAGTAGCCAGTTGATGGCCCCGACGATAACAAGAATGAGAGCTAAGCGATCCATGCTTTCTTCATCTCCTTTCTAGACCTGTATTTTCATTATGTCCATTTTCATTATGGATAATCAGAAAGGAGAAAACACCCAGAAAGCGTTCATTATTTTTTGTTTAAAAGTGGAGCGATAAGCCGTTCGAAAAAGCGTGGAAACAGGTGAGACAAAACGACCCCAATCTGCATATAGCGGGGAATGGTGATGTCTCCTTGTCGGGTATGGATAGTGTGCAGAATTGCCTGTGCTACAGATTCCGGTGTTACCATGAATTTTTCTACGCTGCGTCGGTAGTCGCCCGCAGGATCGGCGTGATCAAAGAAGGGAGTACATACAGGTCCAGGATTTACAGACGAGACGGATACGCCGCTGCCTTTCAATTCCTGACGCAAACTTTGTGTGAAGCCGATAACGGCAAATTTACTGGCGGAGTAGCCGCTTGATTTCGGAGTAGCCAGCTTGCCGGCAACCGAAGCGACGTTAACGATATGTCCACTTTTTTGTTTCAGCATATAGGGTAATACGGCTCTTGTGCAACGAACGGTGCCAAGGTAATTTACATTCATCATTCCTTGTATATCTTCCAGTGTCGTATCGGTAAATGATGAAAATATTCCGTAGCCTGCATTGTTAATCCACATATCAATCCGTCCGTATTGGGCATGAATATTTGCCACAACGTCATCAATTTGTTCCATGTTTGTTACATCTAATGAATGAAAGCCTATATTTGACGTTTTATGTTTAATCTCCTCCACAATTGCACGCAGTGAATCTTCAGAACGGGCCAATAGTATAGGGGTAGCTCCGAGCTTTGCTGCAAGCAGGGCACACGATTTTCCGATTCCGCTGGAAGCACCAGTAATAGCAATAATTTTATCTTGAAGCTTTTTCATCCATTCACCTCCTGTTCATTAGGTTTGACAGAATAAGCCCAATCCCTGCTCTCTGCTAAGTGAAAAAATACTTTATTGTGCATTTGACAATACGTGTCACATTTCGCCTATAGGCGAATAAACTGTAGAAAGCCATCTTCAGGAGGGGTTTGGATGGAATTCGAGAAGCAGAGCGCGCTGATTACTGGTGGAGCGAGCGGTTTAGGGAGAAAAGCAGCACAACTGTTCTGCGAAAGAGGCGTCCATGTAATTGTTGCCGATGTGAATGAAGAAAAGGGTATACAGACGGTCACTGAATTGCGAGAAAACGGTGGAAAAGCGGATTTCATTCAGGTGAATGTAGCTGATGAAGCATCTGTACAGACACTAATAGAAGGGATTAGGCAGAAGATCGGACGGCTTGATATCCTTATCAATAACGCCGGCATTACCCGTGACGGCATGTTGCATAAGATGGGAAAAGAAAAATGGGATCAAGTTATTGCTATTAACTTGACCGGTGTATATGTATGTACGAAAGCAGCGATCCCTCTTATGCTGGAAAACGGATACGGACGCATCATCAATACATCCTCAGTAGTCGGGCTCTATGGTAACATCGGTCAAACGAATTACGCCGCTGCCAAAGCCGGGGTTATTGGCTTGACGAAAACGTGGGCTAAGGAACTTGGCGCAAAAGGTATTACGGTGAATGCAGTAGCACCTGGCTTCATCCGCACACCCATGCTAGATGCTGTGCCGGAAAAAATTTTGGAAATGATGCGCCAAAAAGTTCCGGTTCTACGTATAGGTGAAGCGGAAGACATCGCACGAGCCTATGTGTTCCTCGCTTCCCCGCAGTCTTCTTATATTAATGGAGCCGTTTTGTCGGTGGATGGCGGACTTACATTATAATTTTGTCTTTTCAAAATCCTCTCCATCTTCTACTATATATAATAACAAGAAGGAAGCGGAGGGGATTTTACATGGATAGCAAGCTCGTAAACCATGCGCATAATCATGCGGACAAGCAAGCAAGGATAAACCCGCTCGTGGACGAATATACAGGATGGATAGTGGAAGCACGTCGCCATCTTCATCAAAATCCGGAATTGTCACATCATGAGATGAAGACTGTAGGCTATATTCGAGAACAGTTGGAAAATATGGGGCTTGCCACCCGCTCTTATACTGGAAAAGATGTTGTAGCCTATATAGAAGGAACTGAAGCGGGTAAAACGGTTGCGTTGCGTGCCGATATTGATGCGCTGCCGATTCAGGAAGAGACTGAATTACCTTTTGCTTCACAAAATCCAGGCGTTATGCATGCTTGCGGACATGATGGTCATACGGCAATTTTACTCGGGGCGGCTCGGGCGCTTGTAAGTGCAAACATGCCTTTTTCCGGCAAAATTAAACTGATTTTTCAACATGCCGAAGAAGTTGTACCGGGCGGAGCAAATGAACTGGTGGAAGCTGGCGCGCTCGACGATGTGGATGCCATTTTTGGCCTGCATCTGTGGCAGAATGTAGATAGTGGGCTTTTAGAGACTTGCGCCGGTCCGATTATGGCTGGTTCCGATTCTTTTACTATTAAGATTCAGGGGAGAGGCGGGCACGGTTCAATGCCGCATCTCACTATCGATCCGATCGTTATCGCATCCCATCTTGTAACGCAATTGCAAACAGTAGTGAGTCGTTCGCTTAATCCGTTATATCCGGCAGTCATCAGTGTAGGGCAAATCTACTCGGGTGATACATACAATATTATCCCTGACACAGCACAGTTGCAGGGCACGGTCCGCTATTTTCATCCGGATGTACAGGATGAGGTTCCCCCGCTTATTGAGCGTTTGGCAAATGGAGTGTGCGCATCATTTGGAGCCGTGTCCACGTTCGAATATGTAAAAGGAGACCCTTCTGTTGTCAATGATTCACGTATGAATTCGATTGTGGAACAAGTAGGATGTAAGGTTTTGGGTAAAGAGAATGTAAGACCGGCTGTGCCGAGCATGGCAGGAGAAGATTTCTCCTATTATTTGCAACGTGTGCCGGGTGCATATTTCTTCCTTGGCATTCGTAATGAACAAGCAATCTACAGTCATCACCACCCTCGCTTTACGATTGACGAGAAGATGCTCCCTGTTGGTAGTAAGTTATTGGCTGGCATTGCGCTTGAATATTTGGAACAGCAACGGTAACACGTGCGAGTCGTTTGGAAAAAAAATAGACGAATACGTGCAAGCAGCAGCGTAGACCCTATATAGCAGGGAAGGGCGGGCTGCTTTTATACAGCGGCCCTTCTTAAGCAAATCAAAGGGGGGGCTTTTTTGTGCCGCAAGGTGTAAAATGCAGTGTATCGAACTGTGTATACTATGCAGTGGGAAATAACTGTAGCGCACAAGTAATCATGGTTGATGTGGATCAGCATGCCAATACTAATTATAAAGAAGAAATCGGAGAAATTGGCATCTCTTCTGATCGCCAAGAACAGGCTTCCAATTCGGGTCAGACATGCTGTCATACGTTCAAATCGAAGAACAGAGGATAACCCGAACCATACTTTTACGGAGATGAGGGATGAACCGGTATGAAAAAGCCAAAGCAATCAGGCAAAGTCATTCCATTTCCGTTTCGGGAAGAATTTGCAAGCGAAGCACATGCACAGACTCCACTGCGTCGGTATATTATTCAAAAACGACGGAACAAGCAGGAGTATCAGGAGGCGAACGAGCGGAAGAAAGAGGGCGGAATAGGGCTCGGCATCCTTGGGCTAATAATGGCTATCCTGGCTTTTTTTATGATGCCAATCGTGCTTGGTATCTCCGGTTTTATTGCCGGATATATTGCAGCTGCACGGGGTTCGAAGGCCGGGCGATGGGCGATGGGGCTGTCCACCGTTGCGGTGATTCTCACCTTGCTGCTGCGTCCTTTCTATTAATTGAGCGGCCTTGCTGTACCCCTCATTTTGGCCGCGAAAGCCGGATAAGCATCCGGCTTTTTTCTATGGCTAGGGAAGGATAGATGAGAACCGGTTGCGCTCTTCCATAGTCTGCCCCACTTTAATGTTATGATTGTCGTATTGGGTGGAATTGTAGCTGTGCTGTTGTGGCAAACCATACAATAGAAATATTGAAACTTCCTTCAAGCTTTCCCGTATAAGCATAAAGTAAAGATATTACAAATAAGGAGGCAACAACCGTTGGCTGAAATAAAGAAGAAAAAACGCGGCTGGGGCGCGGCCGGAGGATTGCTAGGATTTCTCGCTCTCTTCGGCGGTAAGCTGAAATTTCTGCTTCCCTTATTGAAAATGGGAAAATTCGGTGCGACCATTTGGACAATGGTATTATCGATAGGGGCATATATGTTGATATATCCATGGACATTCGCGCTTGGTCTTGTTATGATGCTATTCATCCATGAGATGGGGCATGTGTGGGCCGCGAAGCGCAAAAACCTTCCCGTTTCCGCTCCAGCCTTTCTTCCGTTTCTTGGCGCATTGATTATGATGAAAAAACAGCCGAAAGATGCGGAAACAGAAGCCTATGTGGCATTGGGAGGACCGCTGTTGGGTACGCTGGGAGCGGTTGTAGTGCTG
The DNA here is from genome assembly GCF_000466385.1 of Aneurinibacillus aneurinilyticus ATCC 12856. Lineage (GTDB taxonomy): Bacteria > Bacillota > Bacilli > Aneurinibacillales > Aneurinibacillaceae > Aneurinibacillus > Aneurinibacillus aneurinilyticus. Next base: position 17,321 of record NZ_KE952720.1, on the reverse strand, counting down.
TTGCTCGGCATTATGACTGGTTATCCGGTACTGTATGCTATCGCTATGATTGGTTTTTTTCTTAATTTAATTAATCTGCTGCCGATTCATCCATTGGATGGAGGCCGCATCGTTACCGCCATCTCCCGTTGGTTATGGTTGGTTGGTTTAATCGGCGGCTTAGTCGTTATTGTATATCTTAAAGCGATTATTTTTCTCATTTTCTGGGGCATATTCGCATGGGAATTATACAGTAAATATGTTCGGAAAAAGAAGAAGGATAAAGATGGTTCTCGCTTGAAGATGGAGCATGCTTTATTATGGGTACCTGTGCGATCATTCGAGGAGAAAGGATTATTTATTCCGGCCACGGAACATCGTCGTGCTTTGCCGTTTATGCATGTTGGTGACGTAGAGAAAAAGCAGGATATGCTAATAATTGGCTATCCCGGAATTGAAGAGACAAAAACATTTAACTACACTAGCGGACTTGTGCATGATGTACAGCTTGTCATGACGGAAGTTGTCGGAGAACAAGTGAAGATGTCCGTAGAAATGAAAGTGGAGCCGTATGAAGAAGAACAAGGGATGATTCGAGACGACAAGTACTATGAGGTATCGCCACGTACCCGTTGGGTGTATGGCCTGGCATATTTCGGACTTGCAATTACGCTAGGGCTTCTTATGGTTTATACGTCCGTTCAAATGCCACAAATTCCGCTTGCGGGATAGGAAAATTAGGAAAAAATCATGTGCTTCTTCGTTCGTCCTTTTTCGGCGAAAAAGCAAAACGATTTTTGGGTAGCATGACATAAACAAAAAGCCGGCACTCTTGCATTTGCAGAAGTGTCGGCCTTTTATCTCTCCATCTTATTCTCTTTATTTTTATTCGTATATTTATCCGTTATATACCTCAGTCAAGAAGATATCCGTATCAAGATGTTCAAAGCCCTGTGTTGACTTTGCTTGCAGGGCATACAATTCACGCTGTAGCCTGGCGATTTCTGCCTCCATCTTTTGAAGTTTCTCTACCTTTACTGTCACAGTCATGTTAATCTCTCCTTTTGTTTTAATATTCTGAAAAATTAACATTCGACTTTGAACGCTCATTGTTCTATACAATTTGCTTAGTTGTCGACGTATTTTTAATTTATTGAAAACTATAATAACAGGCCCTATTTTATTTGTAAATAGGGTTTTCGAATGTAATCGTTTTCAAGTAGAAGGAAATTTTAGAATGTTATAATTTGTTCACGAAAGATTACTATTTTCGAAATGAAAACAAATATGCTATGATAAAATTTGAACTTTTTTCTACTTGTACGGGTAATACTATGGTAAAGAATTTGTAGGGTAAAGAAGGGAAAAGCATGATTTATTTTGACAATAGTGCAACGACGCGTCCGTATCCTGATGTGCTGAAGACGTTTGGTGACGTGGCGGCTCAGTATTTTGGCAATCCCTCTTCGCTTCACCATCTAGGAGGAAGAGCGGCTCAGCTGCTCGAACAGGCGCATAAAGTTGCGGCTGATTGCCTTGGAGTACGATCAAGTGAAATCGTATTTACGTCCGGCGGTACCGAGAGTAATAATGCCGCTCTAAAAGGTGTGGCACAGCAGCATCTGTCGCGTGGAAAACATATTATTACGAGCAGTGTAGAGCATGCATCTGTCTATGAAACATGCAGACAATTGGAAGAGCAGGGATATTCGGTTTCGTATCTGCCGACTGATGAGAAAGGCCGGGTACGTGTTGAGGATGTTCAACGTGCTCTACGCGATGATACAATCCTTGTATCAGTTATGTATGTTAACAGCGAGCTGGGAACTGTACAACCGATTGAAGAGATTGGTCGTCTGCTTGCTGATTATCCGAAAGTGTACTTTCATGTTGATGCCGTACAGGGATTCGGTAAGCTACCGCTCCTTCCAGGTAAATGGGGCGTGGATTTACTATCTCTATCTGCACATAAGTTTCATGGATTGCGTGGCTGCGGACTTCTATATGTCCGTCGTGGTGTAATGTTAGCTCCACTTATTATAGGTGGAGGACAGGAGTCCGGCTACCGTTCCGGAACAGAAAACGTACCTGGCTTCGTCGCTATGGCCAAGGCGATGCGCATACAGCGGGACAGCCTGGAGGCGAGCCGTTCACACATGAAAAGGTTGCGGAATCGTTTAATAGATGCATTATCGCCGCTTGCATACTGCAAGCTGAATGGCCCTAGTAAAGATGACGAGTGCGCGGCGCCACACATCGTTAATTTCTCGTTTCCTGGGGTGAAAGCAGAAGTGGTCGTGCACGCGCTTGAGAAGAAAGATATATACGTCTCAACCCGTTCCGCCTGTTCATCTAAGACGGATAAGCCGTCCCGTGTGCTGCTGGCCGCGGGAGTGGAGGAAGAACGAGCCAAAAGCGCATTGCGCGTCAGTTTTTCTGCTGATAATTCGGAAGAAGAGGTCGATGCGTTTGTGCGTGCGATCGAAGAAATTGTGCCAAATCTAGTGAAGATAATGAGGGTGTAAACATTATGCAGTATGAGCATATTTTAATTCGTTATGGTGAGTTAGCGCTTAAGAAGCGTAATCGAGGAGAATTCGAGTCGCAGCTTGTCCGCAATATCAAAAAAAGCTTAAAAGCACATCCGAAGGTGCAGGTAGAGCGTGTATACGGTAGGATGTATCTTGTATTAAACGGAGAACCGTATGAGCAGGTAGAAGCTAAGCTAAAAAAGGTGTTTGGTATCCATTCATTCAGTCCAACGCGTTTCTTACAGACGTTTGACCTGGAAGCAATTCAGCACGCGGCCCTTGAAGCCGTGTTAGACGTAGAGCCGGCACCACGTACATTCAAGGCAATTGTAAAGCGGCCCAATAAGCAGTTTCCACATCGTTCACAAGAGATGAACCATCTTATAGGGGGATATATACTACGTAATACAGACGATCTAAAAGTCGATGTTCACAAACCCGATGTGGAAGTCAGAGTAGAAATTCGTGTTGAAGGTGTCTTTATTTCGTGTCGTACCGTTCGCGGTATGGGAGGGCTTCCAACTGGAAGCAGCGGTAAAGCGATGCTTATGCTCTCAGGAGGGATTGATAGTCCTGTCGCTGGATGGATGACAATGAAGCGTGGTGTTCGCATTGAAGGTGTACATTTTCATAGTTATCCATTTACTTCAGAGCGGGCCAAGCAGAAGGTTATCGATTTGGCGCGTATTCTGACACAGTACAGCGGTGGAATGAAATTGCATATCGTGCCTTTTACAGAGATTCAGACTCAGATACGACAGCATTGTCCGGAGCATTATACGATTACGATTATGCGCCGCTTTATGATGCGGATTACAGAACGTTTGGCACAAAAGCACGGTGCGCTTGCGATTGCTACAGGGGAAAGCCTGGGTCAGGTCGCTTCACAGACAATGGAAAGCATGTATACTATCAATCATGTGATCAATACACCTGTTCTGCGACCGGTGGTAGCGATGGATAAAGAAGAGATTATGACGATTTCTAGGCAAATTGAGACGTATGAAACATCCATTCTTCCGTATGAGGATTGCTGTACGGTATTTGTTCCGAAATCACCAGTCACACGTCCAAAGCCTGAAGTAGCAGAAAAATTTGAACAAGTGTTAGATGTGGAACGACTCGTGGATGAGGCCGTTGCTGCAGTGGAGAGTATCTGGATTGATCCGGTGGCTGAAGAACCGGAGCATCAGGATTTCTTCTAAATTGAAGGAAGAAACAAGATTGGATAAATAAAAATAGAGCGGGATGCCGCTCTATTTTTATTTATATCTATACGATTATTTTGAACGCTGCTCCAGCCAATCGCCTACGGAAGGATATGTTTTGTTAATCGCCTGGCGGCCAAAGCATACCGATACATGTCCGGTTGGCATCTCCATATAAGTTTTATCCTTGCTGGAGATAATCGGCATCAGGGCTTCTACTTGATGCGGAATCGCAATATGATCTCGCTCAGCGGCGATGTTCAATACATTGGCTTTAATATTGCTCAAGTCAACTTGTCGTCCTCGAATATATAGTTCACCCTTGAGCAGTTTGTTGTGCTGATAGAATTCACGAATCCATTGTCGGAATGCCTCACCAGGGAATGGGATGCCGTCATTGACCCATTTCTGCATCAGCTTCCATCCGTTTACAAAGTTTTCGTTCTCCGCCCGATCTACAAGATTTATATAAGGACCGTAGAAGTTGACAATCGGTTTCAGCATTTTATTGCCGAAATCGATCATTTCTGGCGGAACGACTCCCATTGTATCAACCATCTTATCCAAATTAAAATATTTCTCGTCGAGCCAGTTTGTGAACAGGCCAGCATCGGCAAAATCAAACGGGCTCGTCATGAAAATAATGTTACGAATCGGCAACTGCGGATGCAGCGCGGCGAAAATGGAAGTCATTGTACCCCCCATGCAGTAGCCAAGCAGAGAGATTTCTTCAGCCCCCGAGGTTCTGAGCACTTTGCGTACAGCACGTGGAATATAGTCCATAATATAGTCGTCAAGCTTCATATGCCGATCTTCGAGTGCAGGTGTACCCCAATCGAGCAAATATACATCAAATCCGCGATTCACCAGGTATTCGATAAGGCTATTACCAGGGGCAAGATCGAGAATATAAGGCTTATTAATGAGGGCATATACCATTAGCAATGGAATACGATGTTTTTTCGGCAGTGCTGGCTGATAACGGTACAGCTTTGTTTTATTTTTTGTCCAGATTACTTCTTTCGGCGTCAAGCCGACTTCCGGTTCCGCTTCCGTAGTTAATACTTCTGAAGCCTTTTTGAAGCGTCGGTATGTGCGCTGCATTTCTTGGGGCATAGAGTCAAGCAAATCTTCCAAACTTTTGGTCACTGGAGCTGACATAATCAATTTCCCCTCCAACATAAATAAATGTTCTCTTTATACAACTATATACATCAGATTTGATAAATCGACACATTTTTGTGGTGGGAGGTAAGAAGAAAGGAAGGGCGGTGGGCGGGAGCCGGAGCGCAGGGCGCATCCAACCTCTTCTCTTTTACGAATCTCCTACTTCCAACCACGCTACTTTGTCAAAATATCAAGTGTAATTTATATAGAGCAGAGTGATACACATAAAATATTTCGTAAATACGTTGTTCATATGTATTTACATATAAAGCCCGCCGTTTATATTTAATTGTTGCCCTGTAATATATTCGCCGTCCTGGCACAAGTAGAGAACACCACGTGCAACTTCCTCTGGAAGCCCGAAGCGACGTGCAGGGACTTTTGCTACGATTTGAGCACGAATCTCATCTGGAATCGCCTGCACCATTTCTGTATCGATAAATCCGGGGCAGATTGCATTCACGGTTGTCCCTGTCTTTGCAAGTTCGAGCGCGAGGGATTTGGTGAAGCCGATCATACCGGCCTTAGCTGCAGCGTAATTCGTTTGTCCGAAGCCGCCCGCTTGACCGATGATAGAGGAGATGTTGATGATGCGCCCTGCGTCCGATGATTGAATGTGGGAAAGTGCTGCTGTTGACATGTTATAGACACTGTTTAAGTTGACATCAATAACATTTGTCCAATCTTCCTCGGTGATTTTGCGGAAAGTGCGATCACGGGTAATGCCGGCATTGTTTACTAGGATATCCAGTTTGCCATATTTATTGATGGTTTCTTCTACCAGCACGCGTGCCTGCGCCGGATCGGATACGTCTGCCTGTGCTGCAAATGCTTCGCCACCCGCTTGTTCAATTTCTTGAACGACAGCATCTGCGGCTTCGCTGTTGCTGTTATAGTTGATGGCCACTTTTACACCGTTTGCTGCCAGTTCCTTTGCAATTGCTGCGCCAATTCCACGAGACCCGCCTGTTACAATCGCTACTCTACCGTTTACATTCACCATAAACAATAACACCCCTTAGCTGACATCAATTTTTATCAAGAAAATGATGAATCGAAATCATACCTAGAAATCTCTTGTAATAGCACGGATAAACAAGCTTATGCGTCTTTTTGCTCTGTTTCTTTGCTTTGTTCGTTCTCCTTGGCAGCAGCTACCTCTTTGACGGATGCTTCTTTCGTTTCTGCCTGTTTTTTTAGTACATCCAAGATTTGATCAAGTTTTTTATCAAGATTTTTCATATCGGATTTTAGTTTGTTGACTTCGCGGCTGACATTTAGACTGTTAATCTGATGAGAAAGATCTTCTTCGATCATTTCTTCCAGATTATCGACTTTAGCCTCAAGGTTGACGAGCAGAGAGGCCAGATTGGAAAGATCGGTGCGGGAAGGCATGTTTGCCTGGGCCAGATACTTCTCTGTCGATTGCTGTATCATGCTCTGATACTGCAAATATACATTTAGAAATTGTCCCATCCACGCCGAAAAATCCTCTTTGCTCATCGATTCATTAAACATTTTACTCCAGTGGGACTCGGTTTTGTCGTATACGTCTTTCCACATTGAAAAAGGGTCGAACGGATTTTGCTTACTCACTGGTTCATCTCCTTTTTTGTTTTTTTCCACCTCACCAATATATGGGCCTGGGAGAAAATTATGTATGTAAAAGGTAGTTCATGTAAAAGTATAGTCAACAAAACAAAGGAACTCAAATAAAAAGATTCGATAAATTACGTCATTTTTTTTAAGGTTTTATGAAGTTTAAGTGAAGATAGGTATTTTATTGCCTGCCAACTATTGACAGAATGCATAAGAAGGGATTACGGTCAGAAAAATGATTTGGAAAAATTTTAAGAGGAAAGGTTTGACAAAAAGATTTTATAGGTGTAAATTACACATAAGAGATATTTACAGATTTGTAGGTGATGCACATGTCTGCGAGTGAAGAAAATTCTCGCTCAGGCGCTCAATCAAAAGACGAAAAAACGATAGGCGGAGCGCCCAAAAATTTAATGGTTCCTTTTTTGCTTCTGAGTTTGCGAGGCTGGAATGTCCATGGGTATGAGCTAATACAGCAACTTATTAAATTCGGATTTCCCTCTATCGATCAGGGAAACGTATATCGAACGCTTCGACAGCTAGAAAAAGATAATATGGTGAAATCAGAGTGGGATACTTCAACCGGCGGACCTGCCAAACGGATTTATTCGCTTACGGACGCCGGGGAACAGTATTTGAAGTCATGGGCTTCCTCGCTTGAGCAATACCAATCGATGCTGGATAGATTCTTCACGATGTATACGGGATTTTTTATGCCTTCGTCAATGGATATGTACCGGACGGACAAGGAAAAAAAAGAAGAAAAGTAGCCTTTTATGGCGGTACTGCAGCATGCTGCACTTACCATAAACATTTTTCTTTTACACATGTTTATAAGGAGGAATTGAGCAGATGGCTATTAACAAGAAAAACGAAAAAGAGTCGACGATTGTGCAGGCGCAAAGCCAGGGGAGTGCGGCTTCAAGCGTAATCGATGCTGTGTGGGACGGCTGGATGAACGGTGTTAAGATGATGTACGCCTATCAGCGTGAAATGGAGAATTTGACGTTACAGACTCTTGAACGCCAAAAAGAAATCTGGGCTAAAACAACAGAAAATATGGATAAAATGGAAGAGGAGATGAAAAAATTCCTCGAAGACATTAAAGTTAATTATCAAAACAACGTAAAAAATATTGGCGGCGAGCAAATAAGCAAGACCTTCGAAGAATGGACTCAACGCCTTGAAGAGATTGCGGCACGGATTCAACAACTAACGTGGACACCGGGTAAAGCTAATATGAATGTAGTTAATAAGTCCCAAGAGCAGCTTGAAGCGTCTCTTAAAAACGTAATTGCCCAGCAGCAAAGAACTCGGGAAGAAGTACAATCGCTGATGGATAATTTTTTGCAACAGGTAAAAGCAACACAGAAAGGCGTAGTTGATTCTTTTGAAGCGAATAAGAATAACACGATAAGCTTGTTAAAGTAAACACCTCCCCCTGATAGCCAGGGGGCTTTTCCTTGCTTATTTTGTCGAAAAATGTCAAGAAATCAAGTTAAAAAAGAAAGAGGAATATAGAAATGGATATATATGAAAAATCCAAGCACGTAGTTGAGCGCTCGTACGCTGATATTCATGTTGGAGATACCGCTGAGGTAGTAAAAACGATTACGGATGAGGATATTGTGGCATTCGCTCAGCTTACCGGTGATGTTAATCCGATTCATCTGGATAATGAGTTTGCGAAGAAGACGTTTTTTAAAGAAAGAATTGCCCATGGAATGTTGACTGCCAGCTTCATATCCACTGTATTAGGTACTCAATTACCTGGTACCAATACAATTTATCTGTCACAAAACCTAAAATTTAAAGCTCCGGTCAAAATCGGGGATACGATTACTGCAATCGCTGAAGTGGTAGAAAAAAGAGACGATAAGAAACTTATTAAATTGCGTACCAATCTCGTGAATCAACAACAAAAGGTAGTTGTTGAAGGAGAAGCAATGGTAATGAAAATGGAGTAGCGGCACGCTACTCCATTTTTGATGTGTTACCCCAAGGGTGTTGATTATCCAATATGATCCAGAGAGGATCGTCATCACACCGTGCCCCAAACGGGCGTCGGTTCGTCTCCCGCCCCGTAATACCCAGATGTTTTGCCGGTCCGGCCCTGGCGCCACAAAGCGGCCGTGTCTCTTCCTCGTGAGAAAGACGAGGGAACACGCCGACGCGTGCACCTTCTTTCTTCCACCTTATAGATAATCAACAGGTGTTGTGTTACCCTATTCATTTAATTTGTATAACGATCAGAAGTGATGTTATCGTCCATATAATTAATTGTCGTAGTGGATGCAGTTTCGCCCTTCATCTGAAGTTTCTGATGTTGCATTGCGCATGCTTTCTTTCGCATCTTCCACTATTTCCATTACACGATTGGAAGACATGAATTCTATTGTTTTGTCTTTAGCCTTTGCCGTACTTCGGAAAACATCTTCGCGTGTTGTTTTGTCTGCAAGAATAATCGCTGTGGCACCAAGTACTCCACCGGCTACAGTTCCCCAGATAAGCTTGTTCATTGATTTTTTTACTGTTCGTTTTTCTGCCTGTGTCCAATCTGTACTACGTGCATCTTCTGCCATCCCGGTGCGTTCGACACGTTCGACGGAAGCGTCCTCACACCGGTTGTAGCTATTAGCGGATGTATTGCTTGTGTTGTTGCTCATCAGTAGTTCCCCCTATCGGTTATTGTTATGTATGAAGTACCCCAATTTGACAAAAATGAAAACGAAAACGAAGAGAGCAGGAAAATATTCTTATTCGTCGAACTGGTTGATATAGGCCTTAGGGAGATGTTTGTTAGGAGAAAGGAATGTACAGAATGAATAATTGGTCTGTGAAACGAAAGCTGTTCTCCGTTTTGTTTGTAGTGGTGTGCGGGTTTGCGTTGTTGCTCCTACTCAATGAATGGTCAAAAAGTCAGTTGTTGTCCGCTTCGGCGGAAAAGGACCATGCTAGTCAGAAAATCAGAATGACGCAAACAGTCGTGCTGGAAATGGCGGAAGCGCAGCGCAGTGCCTCTGAGACATTGTTAGCTCCTGACAGTAAAAAAGCAGATAAAGTCATGGAGCAAGTAGACAAAGCACGCCAAACGCTTGTGAACATACAGAAAGAGGCGAAAAGCCCAGACGAACAAAAAGTGTTGAAAGAAGTTCTAGCATTAATAGAAACGTACAAAAGTTTTTTTAGCGGTGTCTATCAAATTGAGGAGAGCCTAGGGAAAGTCGGGGAGACAAAAAATAAACCCGTCTATCAGACGCTGCTTATGCAAATCGAAGAAAAATCATTCAGACAAAGAACCAGCCGGCAGTACGTCCTTTGTTGGCCATAAAGAAACTAGAGAGCGATTATTTGTATCAACAGGAAGAGAAGAATACGGTGCAAATGAAAGCAGCGCTGGCAGAGATGAAGCAAGCGGCACCTGAGCTTGCCCCACAGATAGAGCAGTACGAGCAAGCGTATGAGAAGCTGGTTTATACAGTGGAAAATGAGAAAGTTATGATTGCAATGTACCATGATGCAGCTAATAAGATGGGGCCACTTGCCAGCTCTATTCAAAAAACTGCACAGAACAGTTACGAGGCAGCGGAAAACAGGGAGAAAGCGGCTATCATGGTGATGAAGTGGCTGCCGCCCGTGGTAACGGGTCTCATTGTTCTTTTTACTGTCCTTTTTATGCTCTATATTAATCGGGGAATTCAGAATTCGATCCAGCTGTTATTGCAGCTTGCTGAACGATTAAAGCAAGGTGACTTGCGAGGGGAAAGCGGGAGGTATTCCGGCGACGAGCTTGGACGTCTGGCTGCAGCATTTGATGATGTACGCCGAGCGCTGCGAAGCATCATTGAGTCGTTGAATCAAGATGCACAGGTGGTGAATCAATCCTCGACTAATTTAACAACAGTGTTTCAGCATTTCTCATCGCAAAGTCAGGAAACGGCTGTCAGCATCGATTCGATTGCACGTCACGCAGCCGATCAGAAAGATATCAGTCGTCAATTTGCTACACTGATGCAAGAATGGCAGCAGGATATGGATGAGATTACAGTTCAGACAGAACAGACGGATGAGAAGGTCAAGGAGCAGGGAGAGATTACAAAACGGGGGGTACAGGCACTCGGCAATCTGGCTGCAGCCACAGATAGAAGCTATGCCTTGTTCCAAACAATTGAAGACGTAGTAGAGGAATTGGCTTGTAAGTCGCGTAATATAGAGAAAATTACTAGCGTTATTAGCGGAATTGCTGAGCAGACCAATCTGCTGGCATTAAACGCATCCATCGAGGCAGCACGTGCAGGCGAAGCAGGAAAAGGATTCAGTGTGGTAGCGGAAGAAGTACGTAAGCTGGCGGAACAATCCCAGCATTCTGCGCTTGAAATTCAGCATTTCATCGAAGAGATGAAGAAACAAGTAACGGATGCGGTCAATTCAGTACAGGCGGCCGAGAGCCAATTCGAACAGCAGAAGAAAGAACAGCTTAGTACGCGGCAGGTATTCGATGCTACGCAAGCAGGGATGCTATTGATAGAAGCGTTTACAGAGAAAACCGGTGAACTGGTGGAAAAGATGAACACACAAAAAATGCAATTGCTACACTATATTGAAGATATTAGCCTGTCTTCTAGGGAGATGGCAGAATCAACGGCTCAATTAGCCAGTGCAAGTGAACAGCAGGCTATGGCTTTGCAGAATATTGCAAACAGTGCGGATGAATTGCATGGATTGGCTGATTCTATTGTCCGTCAAGGTGAGAAATTTGCGTTATAACGAGGAGTGAGATTACGATGCGCGAATACGTTGGAACATGTATGGAATGTGGAGCGCAAGTATACTGTCATGATGGGTTTATTGGCGGGGTTGTACTAGAAGCAGGTAATCTTTTGTGTTTTCCTTGTTTTGAAGCAAAGGATGAGAAACAGGAAGAATAAGGGGCTATCTCTATAGCCATCAAGTAAGAGGCTGTCTCCAAAATTCTGCTTTTGGGGACAGCCTCTATCATTGAGAAGATTAAGCTTGTTCTTTGGCTTCGGTAATTAATCGGGTAATCTCATATACGCTCGGAAACTCCCACTCACTCCATTCAGATTGCTCCATTGTTCCCGCTCCTTTCTTGCAGTTTGGATTATATCAACGTATACTCAATGAGTAAACTGTAGGAAGTATATTAGTAGCGTACTTTTTCAGATAGGTGAATTTTTCACTTACCTCTTTTATTAGTTTACCCAATATCATCGAATTTATTCCCTGTTTTACAAATTTGTGCATGTCCGTTTGGAGGGGGAACGATTTATGAACAAAATTACCTTGGCCCATGAGATTGTAGAAGTGGGGAGGCGTATATACCAGAGCGGCTTCGTTGCTGCAAATGATGGCAACATTAGTGCACGTGTCGATGAAGAACACGTAATGATTACGCCAAGTGGAGTTAGTAAAGGTTTTATGGAAGCTGATTCTATGCTGCTCATACATCTCGCTTCAGGACAAGTTGTTGACGGAGCAGGACGTCCATCTACAGAAGGAGCTATGCATTTTGATATTTATAAGCATCGGCCGGATGTTCAGGCGATTGTACATGCCCATCCTCCGACTGCGACAGGTTTTGCAGTGGCGGGGATTCCGCTTGATCAGCTGGCCATGCCAGAATTGATCGTTGCGATGGGAACGATTCCACTTGCGCCATACGGCACCCCAGGAACGGATGAATTGCCGGAGGCGTTGCGTCCTTTTTATGAAGAGCATGATGCGATTCTGTTGGCTAATCATGGTGCTGTGACGATGGGACGGACCTTGACAGAAGCGCTATTTAAGATGGAGTCAGTAGAGATGTGTGCCAAGATTTTGTTTACGGCACGCATGCTGGGAAGTGTGCGCGAACTGCCGGATGAACAGGTGGATAAACTGGTGGAAGCCCGTTCGTTTTACGGACTTCAAGGAGCGCATCCGGGTAAGAAGATTATTCAACAACGTCATAATAAGGGGGAGAAAAAGTGACGAAAACGTATGAACCACTTCAATCCGTACGCTGGGATAATGATGAGCTTATTCTTCTTGATCAGACCAGGTTACCGGAGCAGACCGAGTTCCTAATCCTGCAGGATGTACAACAAGTATGGGATGCGATTGAACGATTGAAGGTCCGGGGAGCGCCAGCTATCGGCATAACCGCTGCCTATGGCGTGTATGTCGCAATACGTGATTTTGCGGCCGCTACAGTAGATGAACTGTTGGTCGAAGTGCAAAAGCAGGCAGATTATCTGGCAACTTCGCGCCCGACAGCGGTAAACTTATTCTGGGCGCTGGATCGGATGGTGCGTCGAGCAAAAGCTGCTGCCGTGCAAGGTGAATCCATGACAGGGATAAAGCAGATATTATTGAGTGAAGCGCAAGATATTCAAGCGGAGGACGAGGCTGTATGTCGCGCAATTGGAGAGCATGCGTTGACTTTGTTCTCGGATGGCATAGGTTTGCTGACACATTGCAATGCAGGCGGACTCGCTACTGCCAAATACGGCACAGCAACAGCCCCGATGTATTTGGCGCACGAGAAAGGCTGGAATATTAAAGTGTTCGCCGATGAGACGCGGCCGGTTCTACAGGGAGCCCGCCTTACCGCATATGAATTGCAGCAGGCAGGTATTGATGTAACGCTTATTTGCGATAACATGGCTGCAAAAGTTATGTCAAACGGTTGGGTGCAAGCAGTCATTGTCGGTACGGATCGCGTTGCGGCCAACGGTGACGTCGCCAATAAAATCGGCACATACGGGCTAGCTGTACTGGCACGCGCTCACAATATTCCGTTCTATGTCGCAGCTCCATTGTCCTCCATTGATATAAAGACACCTACCGGGAAGGAAATTCCGATTGAAGAACGGGAAGCAGATGAGATTATTCGGGGGCTGGGCCGTCAAGTGGCTCCAGCCGACATTAAAGTATACAACCCGGCATTTGATGTAACACCACATGAATATGTAACGGCGATTATTACGGAAAAAGGAATTGTACGCGCACCGTATACAGACAATCTGCAAGCGCTATTTCAAAAATAAAAAGACAGTAAAGAAATACAAAACAGGGAGAAGGATATTAATCTTCACCCTGTTTTTATTTTTTAAATGTAATAGTTATTAGGGTATACTATATAAAAAAGTTATTGTCAGTGATAAATGTCATATCTCTAACTTTCCTTTCAGTTTATACTAGGTATGTGAAGAAAACCGAAACAAAAAAGGAGAGAATATATATGAACACAACACAGCAAAGTTTATACGAACGTTTGGGTGAACAGGAAGGCATCGCTAAGGTAGTGGATGTGTTCTATGATCGAATTTTGGCAGACGATACGGTAAATCATTTCTTCAAAAATACTGACATGGAAAAACAGCGTCGGCACCAAACGATGTTCATCTCTTTTGCGGTCGGCGGTCCGCATAAATATACGGGAAAAGCTATGACAAAAGCGCACGAAGGTATGAATATTAAGCATGAGGATTTTATGGCCATTGTAAATCATCTGGTTGCGGCATTGAAGGAATTCAATGTAACAGATGAAGATATTCAGGCTATTGCCGAAAAGCTTCTTCCAATGGAAAAAGACATCATTGAAAAGTAAACCTATTCTGCAATTTGTATGAAGAACCGTGTAGAAAAGTCTATGCGGTTCTTTTTTGTTGTCATTTCGTTGATATAATGGACTGTGAAGCGTGGAAAAGTATATATGTTGGTATATATAATGTAAGTATATGATAAAAACAGGAGATGGAGTATGATTCATAACCGTTATTATCGCATCTTTGCTATTGTTTCCATGACGGTACGCTTTTTCCTTCAGGTCTGGTGGTTTCATCGTACACATCGAGGTGCCAGCAGAACAGATGTTCAGGAACAGTGGGAAGCTCTTGTCGAAAAACAGGCCCGAGAATATAAGCATACGGCGTTGAAGCTAGGTGGGCTTTTAATTAAGATGGGCCAGTTTCTCAGCACGCGTGCGGATATTATGCCGCGTGCGTTTACATCTGAACTGTCAGATTTGACAGATCGTGTTCCTTCCGTCCCCTGGGAGAAGAGCAAGGCCATTATTGAACAAGAATTGAACCAGCCTGTTGAAAATGTTTTTGTTTCGCTGTCAAAAGAACCTATCGCTTCTGCCTCTATCGGTGAGGTGTATAAAGGGTATTTGAAAAACGGCGAAAAAATTGCACTGAAGGTACAGCGTAAGGGCATTGAAAAAATCATTGATGCTGATTTTGCGGCGACACGTGTCGTTGTGCGGCTTGCCAAGCGCTTTACCCGCTTCGGTAAAACGATGGATTTAGATGCCTTATATCGTGAACTGGAACGTACGATTTCACGTGAACTGGATTTTCGCAAGGAATACGCGCATGCTAAACGCTTTGCCCAGATGTATGAAGGTAGCACAACAGTAGAAGTGCCACGGTATTATGAGGAGTGGATGACGCGCCGGATTCTGGTCATGGAATGGATAGAAGGTGCCAAAGTAACCGATCATAGCTTTTTGGAGGCTCATCATATCGATCGCGATGTTTTAGTGCAACGGCTAACCAACTTGTTTTTGCAGCAGGTACTTCTCCATGGATTTTTTCATGCGGATTTGCACCCGGGAAATATTTTTATTCGTTCCAGCGGAACTATTGTGTTATTGGATTTCGGTATGGTTGGAGAAATTAA
Source organism: Aneurinibacillus aneurinilyticus ATCC 12856 (assembly GCF_000466385.1). Lineage (GTDB taxonomy): Bacteria > Bacillota > Bacilli > Aneurinibacillales > Aneurinibacillaceae > Aneurinibacillus > Aneurinibacillus aneurinilyticus. The sequence goes on along the minus strand of NZ_KE952720.1, from coordinate 2,149 downwards.
ACAGGCAGCACGCCGTCATATTCAGACGCTCATTCAGGCGGTTGTACTGAAAGACTATGATTTAATGGTGCAAGCATTGGATGCTCTTTGTTTTTTGACGCCACAGGCCGATCGAGAGCAGGTTAAAATAGCGTTACAAGTTGGATTGGAGATGTATTTAAATCGGGCCTTTGAAGCGCTTGATGATGAAATGCTTGAAGAAATACAATTGCAAATTCAGGACTTTGTGCGGGCACAACCGATTCAGCTTCCAGCCGAATATGCTTTTCTCGGGCGTGCAGTCAGTACGGTTGTTGGTGTGGTGACGACCATTAAGCCGGATGTAGACTTTCTTGAAGTGGGACGGCCCGTTGTCTCGGAATGGTTGAATCAGCAGGAGAACAAGCAGAACAATCGTCGGTTGGCTGTTCAATTGCTGCGGGACGCTGCCCGGGAAATGGCGACTTTGCCCCGCCAGGTAAACCGTTTCATCGATATGTCTGTTGAAAAAGAATATAGGGAACGACGTATAAGCGAAACGAAGCAATGGCTTGTGCATTATCGCAACAAGCAGCTTGCCACACTTGCCTTTACGCTGGCGGGATGGGGTGGTGCACTAGTTTTATGGATAACGGGTCATCCGTTGGAGACATATGTCAGTCTGGGGGTAACAGCGCTCGCATTGCAGCAATGGTTTCTATCGTACCGCAAAGCGGGCAAATTGCTGAAAGAGCAGGAAGGAAAAACATGGAACAGAGGTGAGGGAAGATGAATCAAGAAAATGGAGAGGAAAAAGTATACAAACAGGCAACGGAAAGACGTGGCCGTTTCGAGTTCAAGGTGGAAGGCCTAAAAGATGGATACAGGTTCACTGTTCGAGGAGATGAGGAAAAATTGAAGGAGCAGCGGAGAGTGGGGGCGGCTTTTGTCAATTTTTTAAAGCAGTCTGAACGCGCCGGCTGGTGGATTCCCTGGCCCTTCCGTTTGTTGTTGCGATTTTGGAGCCGATATAAATAATCGCAAAGCGGGAAGCGTATCCGCAGATGTTCTACTTTCTGATTCATAAAAGTGAACTGACATCAAAAAGCCTGCAACCTTTTGAAGATTGCAGGCTTTTTATTATTTTGAGGCGCGGGCTTGTGCTTGAAGCTGTTTTTTTGCCATCATCTTCTCCAGCTTTTCATATAGCTTATCTACAAGCTTAACGGTTGCATATCCCAGCGCCATACCAGCGATAACATCGATAATCCAGTGGATTTCCAGGTACATTGTCGAGAAAATAACCAATGAACAATACGTAACCATGATACGGCGGAAAATTTTTCCCTTTTCCCGTAGTGCAAGCAGTAAAATTGCGAAGGAAACAGACGTATGCATGCTAGGAAAGCAATTCAATGACCATACTGCTGCCTGCTCGGGTGTAAAATTGCGTGCCATGCCGTCAGGATGGCCGAGCACGTACCATACTTCCTGTAGCAGGACAGTGGCATAAAATGGTACAATAATTGGAAGCTGAAATGTGTGACTGGACAGGACATAACGTAGCATTTTAGCCGCATCTCGTGCCAAAAAGCTGCGAATAACAGCTACCCAGAGTGCGAGTGAGAAGCCATATCCATACACCCAGCGTAAGAAAATGGTAAACCATTCCGGCTGGTAGAGGCGGAAGATAGCGGCATCATTAAACGGAATATTACGGAACAGGTTATTCCAGTTAAACCAATGGTTAATATGGTCCTTTTCATAGGAGGCAAGCACATACCAGATATGTGGCGCATTTCGGTAAATATAATATAATATGAACAACAAAAAGACGCCTTTCGGAAGAAAAGAGAGCCAGGGTACGTCCTTTTGATCTTTATTGAAATCCAGTAACAAAAGCCCTAGAAATAGCCAATTGAAGATGATCCAATTCTCAACAGTAGAAATATTCCACACAGTGGCGCCAAAGCATATAAACAGTATAATAAACAGAGCACGACGTATCCCTGGATAGTCACTAACGCTTTGCAGCACAGACATGACACGTTGCAATATGTACACACCTCTTGTTTCTCTTCTATTTATTTTATTCCTCATTATACTCAAAAGTATTGACCACTACTATATATTTTAAAAAAACATCACACCTGTTGGTTATCCATAAGGTGGAAGAAGGAAGGTGCACGCG
>NZ_KE952719.1:715-10424 GCF_000466385.1 Aneurinibacillus aneurinilyticus ATCC 12856 | reverse complement strand
TTCTTCCACCTTATGGATAATCAACAGGCGTGAATTTATTTAATTGTAAGGTATTGGGAAGTGTATGGAATTGATTGGTCATTTTGGGTGATAGGTAGGTGGTAACATCCCAAAAACCTCTCCAAGGATTAGGAGAGGTTTTTGATGCTTTTTACATAACTAATGCATCGAAACCTGGAATTACAAACTGTTGTAATCTATACAATGATTTATTTACTGTATAGATATTTTCCGTAGCCTTAATAATCACACTTGTGCTTATGGGGTTTTTTCTTCTTATGACAATAGCATGTACACCAGAAATCGTAATCATGGTCGCAATCATGTTTTTTGTGACAATTACAAGAATGTTTTTTATCATGTTTTTTGTGACAGTCAAAAAAATGTTTTTTATTATGGTCGCAATCATGCTTTTTGCAACAATCATAATCATGTTCCCATCCTTCATTGCAATCGTAATGCTTTCTTTCATACCAATCGTAATAGCTCATTATTTGCCCTCCTCTCTTATAAGGGTCAACATTCACTTTTGTTAGAAAGGAATGGTTGTCCTATATGCTATTCAGCTTCTGTTTTATAAGTTTGGACTAGCATCTCGTATTTTTTATTTTGGACTATAAAATTTTTAAAAAGTATATTTAAACAATTGATCGGATTAGATTCGCCAAAAATATGTTTATTTACAAATATAAGAAGTCAGGAGATATCCGTTCGTTATTCAATACAAAAGCAGATTACTAGACTACATGTTTGTCCGCTTAAATAGTGATGTTATGTTGTATTGCAAAAGCAATAAGCAAGGCAACTTTCTAATTACTGCTTCCGTATATATAACTGTGCTAGGTAATTAAAATGGAAAATAATGTATATTGAGTCAAGTTGCAGGTGGGCAAATTTTTTTATATAAATTACCATAGTCTATTATTTTTTGAGGAGAGAAATAAAAATGAAAATTGAACTGCAAAAGGTTAGCATTGAAGAGAAGCATATTTTAAGACATTTGTTAGAGCTGTATCAGTATGATTTTAGTGAATTTGATTTAGAGGACGTGAACGAGTCTGGTTTATATGGATATACATATTTAGATCATTATTGGACAGAGGAAGGAAGATATCCTTTTCTTTTTAGGGTAGGTGGTAAGGTAGCCGGCTTTGCTTTAATAAGGCAAGTGGGGATGACAGACTCTAATGATGCTATTTATTCAGTTGCAGAGTTTTTTGTGATGAAAAAATATCGACGAACAGGGGTAGGGCGCGATGTTGCATTCCGGTTATTCGATATGTTTAAGGGTTCGTGGAAGATAGCGGAAATGGAAGAAAATAGACCTGCTCAGGAGTTTTGGAGGAAAACGATAAAAGAGTATACCAAGGCTAATTTTAAAGAAATACAAGAAGCAGACTGGGATGGGCCCATACAGATATTTAGAACACGATAGCCCCTAGTGGCAAATTTTTTCGCGATATATGAGGGTGTCCCATCACTTTTGGGACACCCTTCTTCGATACCGCATATACGCATGGAAAACAGTAAGAAACCTATATATTGTATCCTGTTTGAGGCCAAATAACCTTTTGGGTCAGCTCCTAATTTGAATCATAAGCTTACTATTGTCCCCAAACGAGACTCCTGCCATAAATTTTCTAACTGTTCATTAGTTCCTGTGTTTTGGATTGGCGTATACACCCTCATCACGAAGTCACCGCTTTCAGAGACTTTAAAAGTATTGTAACGAAATGTCAACAGGCCAGTTTGAGGATGATGTATCACTTTTTCCCCTTCTGAATTTCCAGAAACATCATGTCGTCCCCACAATACCCTAAACTCCTCACTCCTGTCACATAACATGTTAACTAATTCCTGATACCACGAATCATTCATGTACAACGCATATCGGCTTCTGAAATGGGCTAACAGCATGGTGGCGACGTTTTCCCAATTAATAATGCGAGCTTTGTTATCCTGCATCATAAAGATGCGCCAAAGAATATTTCTTTCGATAGCTGCTACTTGATTAAAGTCTCCACATAGCGTACTTGTCATTTTGTTCCAAGCAGAAATGTTCCAGCGCCTGTCGATGACATAGGCAGGGTAGGACCCCAGCTTGTCGAGAATCTGTTGAAGGGCTGGAGAAATGGATTCATTCGCTGTTACTGTTGGAAGTACAGAATGATTAGCCAGTACGAAAAGATGATTGCGTTCGTCATCGCTGAGTCGGAGTGTTCGTACCAAGCTCTCCAGTACTTGTTCCGACACTTGAATGTCCCGCCCCTGCTCAAGTGCGGTGTACCATGGTAAGGAAATACCTGATAAGCTTGCTACTTCTTCTCGCCTCAGTCCAGGCGTACGACGGCGTGAGGTCTCAACCCGTAATCCCGCCTCATGCGGGGATAGACGTGAGCGACGGGTCCGGAGAAAATCAGCTAATTCTTTTCGTCTTCTTTCAGAATTCATAACAATGATACACCTCTATATCCTGATAGAATTTATAACAGTATCCGTACGAATAGCATTCGGAATCGTACTACAAATACAGACCTATTTGTGCTTTATAAGGCTGATTATAATCGACTTATCGCCTATAGTGAAGGAGGAGTCAGCAGTCAAACCGTGTTATGTAGCAAGTTCTAGTCTATGAAGAACGTTGAAATAAGACGTAGAAACAAGACATATTCGGTTGTTCAAGGCATAAAAAGATCGTATTGCAATACTATAACAAATAATCGAAAACAAAGGAGATTTTATGCTAAAACCAGAACAGAGCGATCGTAGAAGTACTTTGAGAGGCAAACGCGTTATTCTCCTCGGAGGAACGTCTGGAGTTGGATTTGCGACAGCCGAAGCCGCTGCACGGGAAGGGGCATCCGTAGTCGTAGTATCCAGTCGAAAAGAAAAAGTTGACAATGCAATCTCACGCCTCCCCCAAGGTTTGGAAGGGCATGTAGTTGATCTATCTAGTGAAGAACAGGTTCGTGCATTTTTCAGCCAAATTGGTGAATTTGACCACTTGGTTTTCTCAGCAGGCGAGTCATTACTAGTTGAAAATCTCAGCACAATTGACATGGAGACCGCACGGCGATTCTTTAACTTGCGGTACTGGGGGGCGTTTATGGCCGCTAAATACGGCAGTGAGAACATTAGACATGGCGGCTCCATCATCTTAACTTCCGGCGTTGCTGGAGTCCGACCGCAGAAAGGTTTTACGGTCGCAGCCAGCATATGTAGTGCTGTTGAAGCTCTGACCAGAGCGCTGGCCGTCGAACTCAGTCCACTTCGTGTCAACGCCGTTAGTTTCGGGCTCATGCGTACTGAGCTGTGGAATGGTATTCCTGAGGAAGACCGAAACGTAATGTATGAAACTGCCGGAAAAGCTCTCCCGATTGGCCGAGTGGGAGAACCCGAGGACGCGGCTGAGGCGTTCCTTTATTTAATGCGTGAAAAATACTCCACCGGACAGACCATTGTCGTGGATGGCGGTTCTACACTGGTGTGACTAATTGTACAAGAACTGTAAAATGCCTACACTTTAAGGTTCCAATGAATTTCACATCGAGTTTCAACAGACTCAATCATCGAGTGGCCTCCAGCACCGGGGTTACTCGTAATGTCAGCATGTTCTGAACCGTTACAATTCAGCAATAAAAAGACCGCACGAGGCCACCAGAGCTATGAGCTTGTTCTAGGTGGTCTCATACCAAACTGCTCCTTGGCTCCTTTAGGTAACTTTCCGCGCCGATATTACTTTACACGAAATCGTGATCGCTATAAAGCAGGATTCTCATCGAATGCAGCCGCCACCTGATGCTGAGCTAACAGTCAAGCACTGATTATGAAATTGAGCCAAAAATTTTCATATACTAAACCCCTCACAATAGGTTTTGCACTTGAAATAATTTCAACATTAGGCGAAATCAGATCAGCCTGCTTGTCAATCTTTTCCCTTACCAGAGTAAATCCCGGCAAATATTGATAAATAAAGTGAGCCAATGGTACAATTTATATTACTTTCATTATAATATAGGAGTGCCTATGAGAAAAAAATTACAAGTCTATATATCGTCTACTTTTTACGATTTAATTGAGGAAAGACAGGCCGCCGTAGAAGCTGTACTTAAAGCTGGTCACATCCCTGCTGGAGTTGAGCTATTCTTCAAGGAACCTCCAATGGAAACTCTCAAGAGATGGATCGATGAATCTGATGTATATATCCTAATTCTCGGAGGAGACTACGGTTTCATGCTTCGAGATGGCTCAAAAAGTTATACGCATTGGGAATATGACTACGCCGGAGAAGTTGGTAAACCTAGATTTGCTTTTGTTGTCACAGATGAAGCGTTAAGACGAAAGCCATACGACTTTGTAACTATGAAAAACTATCAGAGGCACCAAGAGTTTAAGCAATCGGTATTTGAAAACATACCTACATTTTATGCTGAGGATGTACGGCACATTAAGTTGGTTATTCATGATAAATTGCCAGAGTATGCAGGAAGAGACGATTTGTATGGCTGGGTTTCTGGCAAGGATGTCCTAGACGTACAAAAGTTATTGGAAGAGAATGCAAGTTTGTTGAGAGAGAATGCTAAATTAAATGCTGAGTTAGAGAAAAATAAAAGAGCAAATAAATGATATGGAATATTCCGAAATAGAGAAAACAAAGAAATTTTCAATTACGGCGTTATCGTAACAGTTTCAAAGGCCTGATCTAACATCGTTAAAACAAGTGAATAGGTTGGTCTTGAGCCGATTATATACGTGATAATTTCGCCATAAAAAAACTGCACCTCCAATTGTTAGTTGTGTCAAACAGTTTGGGTGCAGTTCATTCAACTACCGGCTTTTATTTAACTATCGATTTTTGTTAGTCCAAAAAAGTAGTTAATCAAAGGAGTACACCTAGTTTCCTGCCTAAAACAAGAATTTCATCATATGGATTTCCTTTCAATCCAAAAACTTGGGCAAAGGCTGGCTCGGTTTTCATACCCTCTTTCTTTAGTCGAATAATCTCAGGCTTTATGTGAGGGTACATTCTTAGAAGGTGATGCTCAATTATCATGTGACGATAAGCGTTTTGTTGTTCAACTGCCCTAGGCTGACCAAATAATTCAAATTCAAAGCCACCAAATTCAAAATTCGCTGTTATTGTTGGCGTACTTCTTATCATTTTTTCGCTTAAGACAAATTTGTCATGTTTATTATATAAAGAGTTAATCTCATACTTAAAAATTTTAAAATCATGAACTTCCATTACAATATCTAAATCTGAGCCCTCAACATCAATAGAGATTGGTATAGTTCCGCATAAAACAGGATTATATTTAGCTAAATCATTTAAGATTCCCAATTTATTAATAACATTGAATGCACGACGCTGATTTTGACTACCAGAATTCAAGTAGTTTATCATTTTAAAAATAAGGTTCCCCTCCTAAAAGGCTTTGTTTTCCTATTGTACAAGTTTTATTATATTCTTAACGTATACTTTCTTTGAAATTGCCAGTGCTTCTATCATCGCAAAAGAAAAATATCCTAATATATGTAAGAGTACATTTGAACACAAGCATATCCACCTTATCATTCATATGGAAATAAAAAAGGCCAACATAGGCCGGAAATTGGAATTTGGTGTGGGGTAAATTCATTTGAGAAGGATTAGCTAAAGTAAATGAGAAGGAATATAAAATGTTTGTGCAATACATGCTTCTTCATCTTCTATTATGGCTTCTTCTGTATATACCAGATTGTATTTTTGATAAAAAGCCTTCCAAAATCGAATAGCTGGTTGGTTCTTTTCTAGCTGTAAAACATAGTAGTTTCCAGGAAAAGATGAAAGTAATTGTTTAACAGCTTCTTTTCCTAGGCCCCGACCTCTATATTTATTTAACAAGAATATATCATTAATGCAGTAATCAATTTTGTCATTTTCTAGTGTTTTGACAAAGAGGATAAATCCAATAATTTGATTTTCTAGCATAATAAAAAAAGGGGTTAAGTTTGAGTCTGCAAAAAAGCAATCTAGATTTTCATAAATAAATACACCTTGTTCATTGATAGAAAGCTGGTTTGTATATGCTGATAAATCATGAAGATACAAATGGATTAAGTTATCTAGAATGTTTTTCTCCTTTAATTGAATCTTGACAAGTTCCACGGACATGAATGTAAAGCTCCTTTCATCTCTAGTGATATTTAAAACTGTAGTGTGGTAACAAGCTATGTATGGAAGTACCTGGTGAATTGAACTCTCTGGCTCCATTAGGTATGAGTACTTATTTTGACTGAAATTAAATCGATAGTAAAGTATAAGCTCTTAAAAATAAAAAGGCCAACATAGGTTGGTAGTACCCCTTGTAAGAAAGAGCCCCTATATGATCTGCCAGAGGGGCTCTTTTCCTTAGCAACTACGGTTGCCCTTAGAAAATTAGAAACAACGAGCACAACGAGCACAACGGGCACAATGACCGCAATGATGAAAACAGTTATGGAAACAATGGTGAAAGCAGTTATGAAAACAGTTATGGAAACAATTGTGACAACTACAATGACCGCATTGTCGAGCTGCATCATAAAACTGTTCTTGAATGCTAACAGGCATCATCGGGTCCGCTTTGAAACCGGCAACATCTAACCCCTGAATTTCCTTTTGGAAATCATTCATTTTTACAACCTCCATTTATTAATTTAATAAAGGGTGCCAGTAGTGTAATCAGCAGCCGTAAGGAAAAATAGAACAAATATAAGCAAAAAATAATTACATAACTGGTAAATCCACTAAATGCTTCGAATCTTCCCTTTGACAACATATGAACGTTAATGGGCGATTGTTACTGATTCAACATAAAGAAAACCACGCCTGTTGATTATCCATAAGGTGAAAGAAAAGATGCACGCGTCGGCGTGTTCCCTCGTCTTTTTCTCACAAGGAAGAGACACGGCCGCTTTGTGGCGCCACACGCTCCACACAGTACAGAGAGAAGGGGGCTTTTCGTCACTTTTCCCAAGCGGCTGGTAGAGCAGACAGCGAACAATATACATTTCTTTGCAGAAGATAAACCCATCGCCCATTATCACTAAAAACGACATTTGCCCAACACTTGTCTAAACCTATCCCCATAAGATAACACTATCTCTTATAGAACAAGGAGGGGAAATAAATGGGTTTCGGTTGTGGTGAAGACGTTATCGGCATTGTCCTCGTATTGTTTATTCTGCTGGTGATTATCTCATGTGCATGTAACTAATTTAACGAACAGGGCTTACAGTAGATAAGTAAGCTATCGAGGGTCACTTTTGGACATCAAAAGTGACCCTTTACATAAACAGCATTGTTGGAGTTTAACAGAAGGCACTGTATATAAAGTCAAATACTCTTCTTCATACCACAATTTCTACATTCTCTAAGGAAAATAGTATCCTTAACAGAACTTTTAAAATGGGCGTTACCGCAATTATCACAACGCCCGCTAATAACATCAGGGTATTCTCTATAGTCGTAAACAAGGGTCAAGTCATAGTCTTTATCTTCTTTTGTTTGAGTAGTCAATGGAATCACCTTTACGTTGGATTTAACTTTTCTATCATAACAGATAAATAGCGGGGGAGATAGGTAGCGATGTCGTGGTTCAAGATAAACGAAGGTGCCATTCCAGCCAAGCGGCCTCTTGATATTTAGTGTGCTCCATTTTATGCCAGTTAAATATTTACATATGCTGATTTCATGGTTATTATGGAAGCAAAGAAACATATTGGAGGACTTAACAAGAGCACTGGCTCATACCCAAAAGCATTCTAAAGTGGAAAAATCCATTTCAAGTTGAATTAGTTTTTGGAATCCTGCCTTTTTAGCAATTTTTATACTTTGGAGGTAGCATATGCTAAAAGATTTGTTATTGGATATTCTCGATATTTTGTTTCCACTCCTACTATATCAATTCATTATACTAACAAAACCTTCTATAAATAGGACACAAAAATGCCAGATGCTCCTGGGATTATTGTGCGGGACGGCAATCGTTTTATCCATGCTTTTTCCAACCAAAATCACGAATGACTTTGATGGTGATTTAAGAAGCATCCCATTAATTATTTCTGTTCTATATGGCGGTTATATTGGAGGAGTAGTCTCTTTTACGTGTTTTTTAATTTGCCGTTACTTTATTGGTCTGGATGGGTTCTTTATAAGTTTTTTTGCTTCATCTATCATCTGCGCTTTTGCATATCTTTTTGTTACTCATTTTGATAAAAGACCACCACGAACTCGATTTATCATTTGTATGAGTTTATCGCTAGTTGCATTTATCATTTTATGGTGTGCGTCCATCTTTTCATATCAAGTAAGGGAGTTTAGTACCATTTCAACCATATTACAAATTTGCCTGCTTCAATTGCTTACCATGTGTATGTCTGTTTTTTTGATGGAGGTAACAATTAAAACGAAATCGATGCAAGAACAAATTATCCGTACTGAAAAGTTAAATATAACTAGCCAACTGGCAGCTTCTGTGGCGCATGAAATCCGCTCGCCATTAACTTCTATTAAAGGTTTTTTGCAGCTTATGCTGCATAATGCCGAAGGGAAAAATAAGGGGTATTTGGAAATATCAATGGCTGAGCTAAAACGAGCAGAATATATCATTAATGATTTTCTTAATTTTGCCAAACCTCAAATTGAAACGGTTGAAGTGTTCACTATATGCCAAATATTAAATCAAATAAAAGAATCTGTATTTACGTTTGCACAAACGAATAATGTAAAATTGGATGTGAACTCAGAACAAAACTTATGGATCCAGGCAGATCAGTTTAAAATAAAACAAGCACTAATCTATATCATTAAAAACTCAATTGAAGCTTCAATGATTTCTCAAGGGCAAGTTTCTATAAAAGCCTATCGTAAATTGAATAAGGTTTGTATACAAATTTGTGATAATGGGACTGGTATGACATCTGAAGAATTGATGAGATTAGGAACCCCTTTTTACTCTACTAAAACGAATGGCACGGGACTTGGTCTTATGGTAGCGTTTAGGATCATCCAAGCGGTCAGTGGAAAATTGGAGTTTCAGAGTGTAAAGGGAAAGGGCACTACGGCTCTTGTGATATTTCCTGCGGTTGCGGACCATAAATAATTTCAAACAGCTAGGATTATTACTTGGTTTTTGCTGTTATTTATTGTGGCAGTTGTTATCAGCCGAATATTAATATCGGTTTTCAAGCAATAGATGGAATTAGACAGACGATTTTTCCTATTTCAGGGGGAAAGATCGCCTGTTTATTTCTTGTTCAACTAAAACCTTATTATTGCTTTTCTTATATGATGATTGATCAGAGCAACGCCTTTACCCCAGAGGTAGTAGTAGTAGAAGTATCAACACCAAATGTTGAACAGCTCATGTAACCTATTTTCGATTCCATTTGGAATGCTGGGGGATATCCTCGTTCATTAGGCTATACGGAAACAGGAGAATGGGCTAGGAGCCAGTAAAAATGTGCGCTCTCTTATATACAAAATACATAAGCTACATATCAGGATGGATACAGTCGACACCTTTAGCCTTAGAGGAAGAAAGTTTTCGTTTCTTGCAAATGGTAATCGAAGAGTAGCCGCGATAGCAAGGATAGCAAATAAATATACTTCTATATCTAGTTATATCGACTAAAGGTGTTTTTTATCATTTAAAAAACTTTCCTGTCAAATATTTTGAAAATCGTA
>NZ_KE952719.1:0-615 GCF_000466385.1 Aneurinibacillus aneurinilyticus ATCC 12856 | reverse complement strand
TCAAGTCTACATATTTATACATTAAATAAGATATCAATATTAACGTAGTGAAAGATAAAATAAAGCTATATAAAAAGCTTATGTTATATAAAATACCGATTTCGTAAAATAACTTAAATAAATAACAGGATAGGGATCCTAAAAGAATGAGATGTAGTAAATAAATGGAATAAGATAATTGGCCGAGGAATTTAAAAGGAATGCTTTCAAAAGTTTTTGGAGAATTTTTGAGTTTAAGATCATTATCATGATTAAAAAGGCAGTTCCACTTTTCTTCTCTGTCTCTTTCCTGTTTTTCCGTTAAACGATAAAGAATGAGGCGTGGTTGTGGAATCCTCTTTTGACTGATATATACATGATGTACTTCCATGGTTTCTCCAGGTGCCAAATCTTTTATGAAATCCTCTGCACATTTCGGCTCTTCTGTTCGTTCTTTGGTAAAGTATATTTTGACGTTATGCTTGACCCTGGAAATATAATAACCCCCTTGTTCATGAATGGATTTTAGCCTATCTAATGAGAAATATCCTAAATCACGAAATTGAAAATGGTTTTAAGGAATGTTACGACTTCTTGATTAAACCGTTGATGTAAGGCTTCTTCTGTGACATTTAC
>NZ_KE952718.1 GCF_000466385.1 Aneurinibacillus aneurinilyticus ATCC 12856 | reverse complement strand
TGTGATCTTCTTTCATGCGCATAAACGTGGCATCCGGATCGGTCTTGGAGTAGTTGTTGCGATTGCCCAAGCAGGCTTTCTGCTGCTCATACTGGGCTAAGCGGGGCAGAAAGTCCTCCCGAATCTGTTTAAGTGGCTGCTTCAGAGCACTGCGCTCTTTGCGTAAAGCTTTCCTCGCTTCACTGTCGTTTACTTGAGCCATTTGTTCGGTGAGATCTTCCACCTTTTCTTCCAGTATGGCGGCTGTTTCTTCAAGCCTTGCAGGAAGTTCATCCGGGGCTTCTGCCGTGTATTCGCCAGCTTCTTGCTGCGTGAGCATATGAATATGCGCAAGGGTCGCCTGCACCTTTTCCTTGAGCTTCTTTTCAAAGTGAAGGGTAGATTTTTTCCACACAAAAGAATACTTATTAGCATCAGCTTCGATCTTCGTGCCGTCCAAAAAGTAGTTCTCCATCGTGATGTAATGGTCTGCGATCAGCTTTCGGATCATCGTTTCAAACAGCTCGTCCATGAGCGCTCTCATACGTACACCG
>NZ_KE952717.1 GCF_000466385.1 Aneurinibacillus aneurinilyticus ATCC 12856 | reverse complement strand
AAGTGGGAGACTTCTTTCGGAGGGAAGTTAAATTCACCCTCTTGGTTTGGATGAAGACTGCCTTGTACCGAATCTGGAGCTTTATGTTGTCCCCTTGGAACGAGTTGTATCTATATACATCTGGTTTGATACATCGACAAACTTTTGTGGTAGGAGGTAAGAAAAGACGGAAGGGCGGTGGGTGGGCACGGTCGGAAAAAGACAGCTGGCCTTTCTTCTGCCAGAGCGCAGGGCGCATCCAACCTCTTCTTTTTCCCGAATTCCCTCCTTCCAACCACGTGATCATGTCAAACTATCAGGTGTAACTTACTATAGGGTGCTGACTGCGCAACAATCCATCAGTCCATCTCTCTCCAAAATTGTTCTGGATTCTCAATATCCATATCAATATACTTGCATACAATCTCCTCAAGCTCGATCGGTGCATCAATATCAACAGTATGCCATGGATTCATATCTGGTGGACCAAAGCTGACCTTCAGCTTCTTTTCCGATACATCAAATATCATACTTCTAAGTGTCCCCATTCCATTTGAATAAAAATGGCAGCATGGACCATATGGATACGGAGTGGACAGCAATTTCCTTATCTTTTCATCATTGATATAAGGCGCATCTCGTAATAATGAATTCCATACAGAAGAATAGCGCATTTCAGAATGCCAAAAATGATGTTCATCAAATTCTTTCATTTCATGGCTCACATAATGATTTGTGGCGACCAATAAACCACCAACTGGTTTCCTCACAGAAATTCTATTTTTGTCTGCTGAAAAGCTTGCTACCTCGAAAATAGAAACATCATTAGCAGCATCCGCTACCAAAAAATTCGTATTCGTACATAACGGTATTTCTTCAAGCAAGCATTGCGCTTCATAAACATCTTTACAGCGATCTAAAATTGCACGAATGGCGACCCAGAACTCACATCCATTCCCATCAAGTGGCTTTAAGTAGGCAGTACTGGACATTGAAACGACGAGTCCATGTTCATTCATCCCATCCATTCTTCCCGCATTTTGTAACGAAAAACCAATATGCTTTGGTTTTCCTGTTACCCGGGTAATGCATAAACTTCTTTCATCCCTTACAAAATATTCATAGCTCCTCCCCACATAAAAATGCCCATCGCTCGTGTTTGAAGGAAGCACTGCAAATTGGCAGCAATTATGGGAATTGTAATATGAATTCGCATAGCATATTATTTTTTCCGGCTCTGTGCCTACTTCATCAGCAAATCCTTGTATTTCATCCACAAAACCAGGACATATTTTGTCAATCAACATCATTCTCTTATGAGCAGTTGCTGCGGATATATAATCCTGCCCTTCCATTGGTCTAATAAAATAAGGAATATCATCCGGATAGTTCTCTTTTAATGTAATCGCCCGTTGTTTACCCACTTCATAATTGCTTCCTTCAGCCACATGAACATCAAAAATCATCGGTTCTTTCTTTTCATTATTTTCCATATCCACAAACCCTTTCTCATATAAAAATTACTAGTCAAGATGTCTTCAATTTTCGTCGTAATCTTAACATATTAAAAAAATTAGGTCTATGGGATTATTGATTACCCACTATATGTAAACTGCAACCCCAATAATAGATACTTAAAAAAATCCGTTATTCAGGTTACAGTTCATGCTGCTCATGCCAATATAAGCATCGGTGATTTCATAGGTTTCTCCATATCCAACTAAAGGTACTATGTAGACAAGCGTTCGATCTCCTAATTTCAGGCGCCTATTGCTGTTAAACAAAAATGCACCCCTTGAATCAAATTTCCGGGATTTTTCCTATTCCACTATAAGGGATGCACTTCACTCTTTATTTTTAAAGCCTGTATAGTCAACTTTCATCTGTGATGAATGACATATCGGACAATCCTGTTTTTATACTCAGTCCCCAACCAAAGAACTCGTCATGTGTTATTTCTGCACAAATTGTGTTCAAACCAGCCCGCCAGCGAACCGGAATACCGGCAAAATCACATCGAATTCGCCCATCACTGCCCGGAGGATTCCATCTCCAATCCCCTTGGTAGATCTCTTCTTCATTAACCCATAGGCGAAGATGATCGCTGAAACCGAAAGTTAAAAAAGTTTCTTTCTCCTCAGGAATAGTAAAAGTACTCTTTGTTTGGACAGAAATGCCTTGTCCAACCTTATGAATTCTGTTTATGTTAAGCGTTCCATTTTCTTCAACGAATGCTTTCGTCCAATTATTTTCGGCTGCTGGTTGTTCACCTTTTAAATAAGGCATTGAAACCATCCATTCCGTTACAAAAGTTTCGGTTATCAGTTGCTTCAAATTCTTTTCTCTTTTAATGATTGGCGTCGGCTGTATTTTCTCCACAGAAAGATTACGAATGTAGCTGGGCAAATATCCCCAAAACCCTACTTTACCAACAAATCCTCCATGCTGAAGGTTGGGAATTATAAGTTGGGGAGAAGCATTTTCACCCATATAGACGGCTACGCCATTCGGTTGAACTTCTATGGAAAATTTTACCCATTTACCAGTAGTATTCGGCAAAGGCTTTTGATACAAAGGGCCATTATAAATTTGCCATGTCATAGAATCATTCATAATCGGATCGTATTGAATTTCGACAGGCGCCAAATAAACCAGCTCATAATTATGTAAATCTTTGGCGCCGAAAACAAGCCCTATAAAACCCACTTGTTTTGGAATAGCTACTTCCGCTTGAAGACGAAAGCAATCAAAAGTTATTTCGTCACGAAGAAAGATAGCAGATCCAGTCTTTTCAAGATATGCTGCCTTTTGCCCAAGATATACCCCTGGACGAATATTAGAATCGCCCAAATCAAATTTATCCAAATCATTCCACAGATTAAACAATAACTTAGTCATTCTCTCACTCCTTTAGTGAATTTTCATGAAATTAGAACGGAGGATGTCTAAAGAAAAGTCTATGTTTTAACGGATGAAGGAAGAGAAATTTTACAGATGGATATACAAAGGATACAGCATATCATCAATGTTTACAAAGGGGGAAATATAAATGAAGAAGCTTGGTTTAATAAGCAACTGAAAAAGGGCTACGAACCAGGTTATTAAATTAGATTTTCAAAAGCGTTAGACTTTATTGAATAAAACAAACCAGCCCTCAGGCTGGTTTGACTATTTCCTACGATGATTTCTTTTATTGGAGTTCATCCACATCGCCAGTAAGCTAAAATTTTTCGGTACCCCAAAAATAGAAATCAGGCCGGTTACACCCTTAGAATGGCGAAAACCGGCTGATTTTGTGCCCAGATTTCCTTAACGCTGTAAAGTATTTTGAATGGTTTGGAGATAACAGCTTAAAGGCTTTAGTTTAAACATGAACGGCTTCCGGGGCCTGAACATGAAGAGGTGGGGGGATTAACCATCCTTTTTCTTTGTTCAAACGTAGAAGCCTTGCGCCTAATTGTAAATTATTTGCATGATATTGGACAAACATGGCTGCAATGTCTTCACGAATACATTGTCCTATAATAGAACTACAAGAAACTAATCCTAAAGCAATATCTCTTGTGATAGCTCCTGCAATTTCTGGATCGTTAATTCTTGCACCTGCTGGAATTTGTTCAATGGAAACGGATGGACGATCAGGAGGCGCAGGTGGAAGTGCCACACCATTTGCTTTTAATAAATTCTCAACCTGCTCAATCTCCTGTTTTTTACCTCGAATTACATCTTGTATAAAATCTCGAAGGTCAACATCTCCAGTATGATTTAGAAATACTTGATATTCGGCATAGAGTGATTTCGTTGTAAATAAATATGCCCATACGCCAGCCACTTCACCATAATGCATTGGCTCATTTTGTGGGTTTCCACTTAAAATTCCCATAATTGTCCTCCCTACACTTGATAAGGTATGAAGCTCCATTTAGGTTCTCCTTAGTAAAATATGTTAGAGTTGTTAAAGGAAAAAACGCTTATGCCTGTTGGATACATTTATACAATGGAGTAACAACAGCTTTGTCTTAATCCTCCACATTCAAAACAGCGGTAGATAAGGTGTATAGAATACGTACCTCCAACCGATTACGGGGATAACCACTTTGCACTTTCGCCTCATCAACAGCCCAATGAACATCTGGAACAATCCCTTTAAAGTATCCCCCATCGTCTACTACAACAATAGTTCGATGTGGTATAGCAGAAGCATCGTGCTTAAGATTTTCCAACGGAAACTCTGGACCACATACAAGTGCATCGGTACAACATAAATCCATTACTTTTCCCCGCTGTGTTTAGTATGATCAATAAGAGATGTTTTACTCACAGCTCCATAATAGTGTCCGGAGGCATCAACGATACGCGGGATTTAAGTACCCTATCCTACATTTTTTTCATCGTTCGCACTTAGTATCTCGACGTACCCTTTTGTTCCATCTACCGAATATACGAACCGTCTTTAATGATTTCTGTGGCTTTTTCAATACCCACCACAGCAGGAATGCCATACTCACGTGCTACCACAGAACCGTGAGTCATCATCCCACCGACTTCCGTGATCAATCCCACCGCCGAAGTAAAGAGTGGAGTCCATCCGGGATCCGTGTAAGGAGCCACTAAAATCTCCCCTGCATTAAGTTTGGCATCTTCCAATCGAAGGATTACCCGCGCCACTCCTTCCACCACACCTGCCGAAACCGGGGTGCCCACAAGCGATCCTTCTGGCGCTTGCACCTCACGAGGTTTCCCTGTCACTATTTCTCCTTCACTGGTCATGAGGCGCGGCGGGTTCAACTGTTGATACCGTTCGTACTCTTCTTTTCTTTTCTCCACAAATTCGGTTACATCACCCGAAAAACGATTCTCCAACAAGTCAATGAATTCTTCAAGCGTAAAGTAAAATACATCATGTTCATCTGCCAATACACCTTTTTTCACTAAGGTTTGAGCTTCCTGCAACATAGCTCGTTTGTAAAGGTCCAGCAGCAAAACTAAAGTAAATTTATGATGTTCACGCATTCCCATGAGATTGCGATACAACTCCACCAGCCTTGCAACTTTCCGTCTTTCAAAGAAGCCAAATAAAGAAACAATTTCTTTTCCTGCTTGCTCGGCTTCCACTTCACCTTTTCTGAATTTCTCCCGATGTTCCCGGGCAGATGAAGTTCGGAGGTTGCTCAAAATGAAGGGGACAAGCTGGCTCGGATCTTCTCTCCATCTCGATCTGGAAATGTCAATTTCCCCTGTACAACGCATTCCGTATGCTTCAAGGAAACGATCAAAGGCCGCTTTGAATTCTTCTCCGCCTTGAACCGTGCCTAGTTCCTTATAAAACTGATTATCCTTTGCTTCTTGCAAAATTCGAACTACCTCGGGGTACTTTCTTGCAATATCGGAAAGATCGCCTAATTTTTGACCGATTTCTGTCGTCACATTGCCCGGTAAGGACTTGTACAATTGGCTGAGTAAAGAAGCAGTGCGCTCTTCCCCAACTTTCTTTTTGAGTGCCTTTTCCAAAGTTCCTGATGCAATTACTCCTGTGGCTACATAAACTGCAACTTTCGCCAACACATCAGGAGCCATTCTTCCTATTTTTCGCCTGATAAGACGAATCGTTTCTGCTCCTGAAACAGCCTTTAGTTGTTCCACTTGTTCCTTCACAATTTGCTCTATCAACAATTCAGCATGAAGCTTCGCTTTCTTTGGGTCTCGAATCCTCAAATTAGCTATAATTTTGACCGCTACAGGCATGAGAATCGGATATAATTTCCGAATAAACTTCGCCATGTCCTTTTTTGAAAAAGGAGAATGACGAAATTCATCCCTTTGACTCACCTCCGAAAGAGCTGAAGATAACACCTCATCCATTCCTCTCATTATTTTAAGCATTCGATTCCGGGCAGGCTTGACCAAAAGAACATTAGTCACATCAGCAAATACCCTTCCCCCTGCTGATCGTATAATGGGTAAGTCGGTTAAAAACTTCGTGATCTTACTCATAATTGAAATTCCCATGGGTTTCATCGCATCGGTCATCATTTGAATATGGCCAAAGGAAAGAAAAACATGCAATTGATCGTCAGTTACTTTTGGCACAGGATACAATGAGGTAATCGGGCGACTTTGAAGAATATAAAATTGCTCATCAGCCCATGCCCATTCAATGTCTTGTTCCGAACCATAATAATCTTCGATTTTCTGTCCCCATTGGGCCAACGCGAGGATGCGTTCATCTGGCAATGCCTGAGATTCTTGTCTTTCCAGAGGGAGTTCTTGTGTCACCGTTCCTCCTTCAGGAACCGAATAGATGGCGATCTTCTTTTTTGAAATCGTCTTATGAATGATTTGCTCCGAACGAACCTGATACAAATCTGCCGTCACCAGTCCTGATACCAATGCCTCTCCTAACCCGTAACTGGCATCAATGGATATGGTATTGCGGTGCCCTGTGATGGGATCTGCCGTAAACATAATGCCAGAAACCTCTGGAAAGACCATATGTTGAACCACCACGGAGAGAAATACGGAGCGGTGGGGGAATCCATTTTTGGCCCGATAGGAGATGGCTCGGTCAGTAAAAAGAGAGGCCCAACAATCTTGTACGGCTTTCAAAACGGATTCCGATCCACAGATGTTCAAATAGGTGTCCTGCTGCCCCGCAAAGGAAGCGGTAGGTAAATCCTCAGCCGTTGCACTCGAACGTACCGCATAGGCTTTTCGAATACCCGTGGTTTCTAAAGCAGATAAGATCACTGTTTCGATTATTTCCGGTATGGGAAGAGATTGAAGGTGTTCTCGAATCTGTTATCCCAGTTCTTGAATTTGCTTTAAATCATCATAACGCACCTGATCCAAACGCCGAAAATATTCCTCCATTTCAGGACTGGTTTGAATGAATTGCCGATAGGCTTCTGTAGTCACACAAAATCCTTGGGGCACAGGAAAACTCGCCTTGGTTGCCTCCCCTAGATTTGCGCCTTTTCCTCCTACGTAAGCTAGATCCGATTTATCAATTTCATTGAAATTCAATACATATTTCTTCATTGTTAACTCCTCCCTCACGATTGATCATAGTCAGCAAAGGGATTTTGTTTTCCTTTTCAAATAATTTTTATTAATTTGCTTACATAATGCTTTACACATTAAGATTTTAATCAATTATATAGAATTAATGATGGTATTCGTGAAAATGATCAGTGTTCCCGATTCTTAGCTTTTCCTTTCCAGCTTGATGGCGATGTGATATACCCCTAATGGAGCAATTTAGGAGAAAAAGCCAAAACATTAAAGATATTTTACCAAGGGTGTTGATTATCCAGTATAA
>NZ_KE952716.1 GCF_000466385.1 Aneurinibacillus aneurinilyticus ATCC 12856 | reverse complement strand
CGGCACGAATGTAATAAAGGTGGTGGTCTGTGTACACTCTTTTGTTTCCGACAAGCTCTAAAGGGGGAATTATCCCTATTTGTGTGCAGTACCTGACTGTACGTAAATTTATATTCTGACCTTCACTCTGTAAAATATCTGTAATTTGTTTTGCTGTATAAGTATGCATAAGGGTCATCTTTTTTATACAGTTAACTGTTTCAAAAACTCTATAGTGTTATATTTACAGTATACTGTAACAAAAGGGGATTAGTCAACCAAATAGTGGAATTGTTTATTGAATGATGTACTGACGAATAAAATGCCTCATATTATTGATTTTACAAACTAAATTCGATTTTCCTAACAAAGAAAAAATTTACTATATCCTCCTTGTGTTCATAAACTAATGATATATGCTATGCAAATAAACAAGGATACCCAGCACGTTGTTCTTGTGATTTGGATTTAATTACATGTGCTAGACGAACTGATGAAGCCGGTACAGATCGTGTGATTAGTGCATTTATGCTAAAACGTTCCTATTACCGTTGCTATACTAGTTAAAAATAAGGGGCTGTCCAATAAGTCCCCAAAATAAAAAGTT
>NZ_KE952715.1 GCF_000466385.1 Aneurinibacillus aneurinilyticus ATCC 12856 | reverse complement strand
CCGTTTTATGCATTTTTTCATTGCCAAATACAACAATAGGGGAGGATGTTCAACGACAAGAAACTACTCCGTTTTCTACAGCTAAAAAAACCAGTAAACATCGGTACTCCTATTTTAAACGGAGTATTTTTTTGTCGCAAATTTTACGACGAGAAAATACTCCGTGACTTGTTTAGCGACAAGAAAATGCTCCGTTAACAAACGGTCAACCGAAAATTAGTCCGTTTTATCGGAACATATTTTCCACTTGAGCTTCAAAGGATATGAAAAAGAAATTATTAAACACATTCAAATTGAAAAGTCAAAGTCCACGTATAGATAGTCTAATATCGCCGATGTTATTTTTTATAATTTATCATTCTCACGAGGTGTATAGTTTAAAAACATCAAACACTTGTTCTTAAATAATTTCTTTTGTATAATTGTTATACAACAAGTAAAATGAATATTATCAATCTTCTCTATTTTATTTTTGGTAATCCATATTCCGTTTAAAGGAGGAGCCTTTGTGACAAATAAAGCTAAAGAACTTTTGTTACCAAATGAAGAAGTAATATTTAGAGTTTGTTTCTTGTATGTAGGTCAAGGAGATGCAACGTTGCTTACAATTCCGACAGATGAAGGATATAAGTTTATGTTGATTGATTGCAATGTTGACAAAAAAGCAGGAGGGATTGAGCTCGCGAGATTGGTGAAGGATCTTACCGATGGAACTTTGGATTACTTTGTAAATACCCACCCACATATGGATCACCTTTGCGGTTTAAAGGAACTGTCTGAAGAAGTGGAAATAAAAGAGGTGTGGCATTCAGGGCATATTCCTGGAAAACAGCACTACGGATACTATGAAGATCTAAAAAATGTAATGGACGAGTTAGGCGAGGATAAGGTCGTAGCATTATGTGGAACTAGGGAGGTACAAGAACTAGGGAATGTCCACTATAATGTGCTATCTCCAGCAGAATACGTAAATGATGAAATTAATGATGAAGAGCCAGATGAACGTCGCCGTCGCATTCATGAGAACTGTGCCGTATTACGATTTACATATGGAGAAGATGAAAAACACATCTTAATCACTGGTGATGCCGACCTCGATGCTTTTAAAAACCATATAACGGATTATCACAAAGATCGCTTATTTTCCCACGTCCTGAGTGCTGTTCACCATGGCTCGCGAACTTTCTTTAAAGCCAAGAAGGAAGATGAGCCTTATCGTGATCATATCGAGGTAATTAAACCAGAATATTTAATTGTGAGCGCTCCAACTGAGGAGGAAAGCAAACACGATCACCCTCATACGGATGCAATGGACCTATACAAGGAGTACATCGATGAGGATGGTATTTTCCATTTGGGCGCAAATCGAGAATGCGTCATTGTGGACATCAACGAAGCAGGAGATTTCGATCTTAGAGTTGATAAAGAGCTTGTAGAAGAATACGGCTTTAAGGATGAAGATAATGATGACAATAAGAGCGAAGGAATCAACAAAAGCTACGCCGGTGTTTATGTTAGTACTAAGCTCGATAATAAGCCAATGGGTGGTTCTCAATGAGTTGGTGGGAAAGAAATCCCTCACTTTTCAATTGTGAAATTGAGGAGCTAAGCAGAAACAATAATTATCGTCAAACTGCTTATGCAGTAAATAAGACACTCATTTCTGGTGGAAACATTATCGTTCGTACAGAAAAAATTAATAAATTTGCTGTTTTAATTATCTATCCGGAGGGGTTTCCATATACTCCTCCGGTAGTTCATTTACTTACTGAAAATTTAACAGAAACAGAGTTAATCGAACTGTCCAAACAATCGATGAAGCAAATAAAACAGATTGTTTGGGATAGAAAAAAAATGTTCTACCACCGCCATCAAGGTGTGGACGGAAGCTTATGCATTTTGGAACAAGACGACTTGCATAGTGAACGGGCAGAAATTGTAGGGGCACGTGCAACTATACTAAGAACCAGAGATTGGTTACATGGCGTGTTAAAAGGTAAGTTTCCAATGGATAGTAGAGAGGTAGAACTTCATGCACATTTTCCACGTATTGCATTGGATTTGGACTTCCTACTTACCGATTCTTTTTATCATAAGGAACTTATCGAGGGAAGATTTTATGTTCAGCATTCCAGGTTTATTGATGATAGGTTTTATATTGGAGCTGGTATTGTTGGTAAAAATAAGAACGGTATTGAGCTATCTAAATTCGAAGCCATAAAACAGAATCCGATTTTTTTCCAGAGCGTCTGGGATGTTATTGACTTGGAAATAAAATCAGAAAAAGTGGTAGAGCCAATACAAAGTGGCGATTTAATTGAAGGAAAGTGGTGGGATATAGATGTAGAACCACGTCCCTTTGAAGAGATTAATAATTTGATGTTATTAGTTGAGCAAAATCTAGAAGGGGGCTCTTCGGTATTTATAAAAGCCATAGGACAAGAACTGGCACGAGCACATGAAAAAATATATATTGGGTTCCGATTTCCAGGACGTCATGATGATTTAGAATGGTTGATGTTACGATTAGTAAAACTGCCAGATACAGGCGCGTTGCTATTGCCAACAGAGGAAGAATTAAAAAGACAGCTTTACAATTATACCGTTGAGGCAATCATTACCGAGAAAATAACGGAAGAATATTTTCATATGAGAAATAAAGGTAGGGCCGAAAGAAGTACATTGAAAGACAAGCAGATAACGATGTATGGTGTTGGCGCACTCGGGTCTACTATAACAAACCTTTTGGCTAAAGCTGGTGTTGGATCATTCCGACTTATTGATAAAGGAGTTCTTCATGCTCATAATGTAATACGCCATGAGTGTGGACTGCTGTATGTTGGGGGAAGTAAAACAGCCGCTACATTTACCCACACACTTAAATACAATCCATTTGTGAGTTTTGATCCCATTGCATATACAGGAACCCCTATAGATATCACAAGGTTAAGCGATGGAGAGTGGACAAAGGTAGCATCCCAAGACTTTCTTGGAATATCAACAATCGCTGATGATAATGTGGAAGCCTTACTAAATGAGCAAGCGATGTTAAATTCACATGAAGTCTTTTATATTCGGGCATTGCGTGGGGGTAAAGCAGGGAGGATTTTTAGAGTTCGACCTGGAGTAGATGCTTGTAAGGAGTGTTTAGCTCTTTACTATGCAGAGGAGCATGTGGATTTTATTAATGTAATGGATGATCCAGAACTTCCAGTGCTGACAAATGAGTGTAACAATCCTGTTCGACCAGCAAGTGCAGCAGACTTAACAATCATTGCTTCAATAGCCACAAGGCTTGTCTTAGATAGTTTACAGAAAAAAGATGAAGAGCTATACAATCATTGGGTTTGGACAACAGAAGAACTTCCAAATGCAAATCTTGAAAATAATATCCCTTTTACTCTTCATAAAAAGTTCCTACCTCCACATCCTCATTGTAGACTTTGCAAAAAGGTTCCATTCAAGCGAGTAAAAATAACAGAAGAAACCAGACAAAAAGTGATCAAAGAGATTCACGAATCAGGGGGAATGGAAACAGGAGGGATATTAATAGGATTTGTGACACCAAATTGTGAGCTTGTCGTTACCGATGCTTCTCTTTCGGGCCCAAATGCAGTAAAAAAAATTGATTGGTTTGAAAGAGACGTAGAATATTGCCAGAAATATTTGGAAGAAAAAACACTCCAAACAAACAATCAGGTACAGTATATCGGTGAATGGCATCATCATCCGACAGGTACTAATAGACCAAGTCTTCGCGATTTACAAAGCATGTACGAAATCGCTATACAACCCAATTATGGAACTGATTGTCCATTAATGTTAATTGTATCCTCAACTCATGACTTTGCCTTTACACTACATCCACATAATACAAAATTTGTGCAAATTCAGAGTGAGATTATTTCACAAGAAAAAGTAGAGCAACTAATGAAATTAACTAAGGGATGATGACATGGGTCAAGAGATACGATTAAATTTTTCAGGTGGGGGGTTTCGAGCAACTTTTTACTGTTTAGGTGGTTATCGTAGGCTTGTTGAATTAGGCGTTCATTCTTATGTTACACAACTAAGTTCAGTTTCCGGTGGTAGTATTGCAGCTGGCGCAATAATGCAAGGTCTAACGGAAGGAGACTTTAAAGACCTTCGTGATTTCGATCATAAAGTAACCACGCCTCTGCGTAGGCTAGGAAAAATAAATGTACGAAAGATATTAGTAAAACAAGCATATGCACCTCGACTTTCCAATTTAAAGCAACTTTTTAAACTAAGGACCAGATTCAGCAGATTATTTCCAATATTACTTGATAAAGAGTTATTTAATAACCAGTACATCTGTGAATTACCAACTAAGCCTGAATGGAGTTGCAATACAACCTGCCTAAATACCATGAAGAGACTGCGCTTTAAGGTAGTAGACTGTTATGGAAATCTATTGGGTACAACCACCGATATCTCTGATATTAAAATTTCTTTAGCTGTAGCAGCTTCAGCAGCTTTCCCCTTAATGTTTGCACCAATTAAAGTCAACACGAAGGGAAGGGAATTTTATGACAAATATAATTCTTCTGTTTATTCAACAATACCGGAGACACTTTATTTAACCGATGGTGGCGTTTACGATAACCTTGGATCGGAAAGTATCCTAAAAGAAAATGGGCATTTCATTACAATGGATGCTTCAGCTGGAGAAGAGTGTTGGACACCAGACTATAACATGTCCTTTTCAAGTGGAATTTGGCGTCTCTTGAATGTAAGTATGAATCAAATTGTAAATTTAAGAAGGAGATTACTTTATCTACATTCTGGTAGCGAAGGAATTCAGCTCCTCATTGGACATCCCATAGCTGAATTGCGTACGAATGAAGTAAAAATTAGAGAGCATGAGAGGTCTCTTCCTGTATATTCTTCAGATTATCAGGAGATTGAAAGATTAGTTGCTACTCTTCGTACAGATTTAGATAGCTTTAAGGATATTGAAATGGATACATTAATGTGGTCAGGTGCTGTTCGCATGGATTTAGCAGTAAAGTCACTTTTTCCTGAAATAATTTCAGAAGAAAAGTGGTTAGATACTCCTAAGTTCCCGAACTATACTTATGATGAAATAATCCAAACTTTAAAATTAGGACAAACACTGAAAGTGTTTTAAGGTAAATTGGAAACTTCAAATAAAAACCCGATTACTTGTAGCTTGAAAGTAATCGGGTTTTTATTTAGTGAAAATAAAGTCCCCGACGGCAAAATAAAGTTTTAGACTATGTAAATAAAATGTTACACTGGCCAAGTTATTGAGTTAAAAAAGGGGCAATCGAAAAAAATGGATGACCTCACAATACGTTGTGCAATCGAACTTATTCGTCTAAAGTGATAGATTTCATTATAATCTTCAGTTTACGTTCATATTCGTTCTTCTCTTCTTCATCGGCATCCGTGTCTTTTCTGAACCGTTTGATTTCGTCCTCGATTATCCTTACGAATTTAATGTTGTCGTTCAATAGTAATCCGAGAACGGCTTCTTCGAGTTCGTCATATTCGAATATTTCACCAACGATAAGCACATTGTAGAACTTAATGTTAAGAAAAACGCTCCATAACAAGGCATTATATAAAGCGATCTCGTTTTTTAGCTCGTAAGAATATTGAATACCGTTTCTATAATAACCGGAAGTTATGATGTTACAGTGCGTTATGTCGCAGAGGTATGAATACACTATTCTGTATGTATCTTGCTCTTTAGATTTTTTCGCAATCTTAGATATGGTGTTAATATATTGAATCTCGGCATTGGTTTCAATATTTGCAATGATACTTTTGCGCTTGTTAACAAACTTATATTTCTTTTCGTTGATTAAACCAAGTTTATATTCAACAAGATGGTCAATCATTTTTGGGTTAATGACTACCGCTTTGGAGTTGATGAAGTTTTCATAATTTGACCTTGTTAGAATGAGAGCATCTTCATAAAACCCGCTCTTTATTAGCTTGTCGATTGCTAAGATAGTCTTAGTAAATTTGCTAAAACAAAAGAAAATGAAGTCTTCTTCAATGTCCAAATCGTTCACTGGCAGATTACTTGCTCGTTTGGCTGGAACAACCGCTAAAGCTTGAACGTCAACAATTTGCTTGTTTAATTCGATGTATAGCTTCAACATTCTTTTTAGTATTTTTATGTTTGATGTAATGCTCACTATATAATCCTCCACATCAACTTGATGTGCTAATTATATCCTGCATTCCTTGCCGCGACGAGAGAGTTATTGTGGTCTGTACGTTTATTTCTTTACCAAAAAGTAAATAAGTGTATATAAACCTTTATTACTATTTAGCAGGTGATGCTCATGAAATTTCAGCCTGTTCCTCTTAAAAGAAATGCTCATTATGGAAGCAATTACTGGGAGGTATATAGCCCAAAAATCAAAAGAAATGTCCATCTATTTAGTGACTTAGAATACGATCATTGGGTATCAGTTGAAACCAACCCACAAATTAAAGCCTTCTGCGAACAACCTGTCATCAGTCTAAAACACTTACATAAAAAGTTTTTGGATGCCTGCCGGACAGCAGGAATCCGATCTCATGAATATCCTTTTACCACGAAGGATGCTGGAAGACGAGCAATCGAACGGTATGCCAAACAGCTACATGCCCGATACTTTTCAGAAGCATCCGGAAGGCATGGAGATGAGGCAGCACGACATGCTCGTGTAACCGAGCCGGGTATAAAAAATTATCCAATGGTGGTTCGTCCTTTTGAAAAAGTTCAATTTGACGGACACAGAATTGACGCGATTTTATCTGTTACATTTCAAACCCCTGAAGGAGATGAGATTACTACAACCATCGAGCGCTTATGGCTACTCGTCATTATTGATGTGGCAACTAGAGTCATTCTAGGGTATCATATCAGTTTTAATAAAGAATACTCATCTGCCGATGTACTACAGTGCATTCGGAATGCTATTGTTCCATGGGAAGAAAAAGAATTCACTATCACAGGTCTTAAATATCCTGAGTATGGTGGGTATGCTTCTCAACTAATTCCAGAAGCGAAATGGGGGATTTGGGATGAGTTTCATTATGACAATGGTAAAGCAAACTTATCCAATGTAGTTAGGGAACGGCTTACTCAAATTATCGGCTGCTCCATTAATGCCGGACCTGTAAGTACTCCGGAGAGAAGGGGCATTATCGAAAGGTTTTTTGGTCTATTAGAGGAGAATGGCTATCACCGCTTGCCAAACACAACAGGTAGTCATCCCAAAGATCCACGACGTAAAAACGCCGAAGAAAAGGCTGTGAAGTACCAGATATCTTCCGAACATATCGAGGAACTAACTGAGGTTCTCATTGCCTTATATAACGGAACCCCTCATGAAGGTGTAAATAATCTGACACCGCTTGAAGCCATGCAGCAGCGAATACAGCGTGGTATGACGATACGCACTATGCCTGAGCAAAAACGGGATGACATTTCTTTTCTAACCCTTACAGCCAAACGTAGAGTGAATGGCAATATGGAATCAGGTAGACGACCGTATATCCAGTACGAAGGTGTGACATACCACAGCCAGATATTATCCCAAAATCTTGATCTCATCGGAAAAACCTTGACACTCCTTGTAAACATTGAGGATTTACGTACTATTCGTGCTTTTCTACCTGATGGAAGTGAGTTCGGTGTTCTAACAGCATCAGGAAAATGGGGGATTACCAGGCATACTCTTCAATTACGGAAGGAGATCACTAAATTACGAAGCAGAAAACAATTATTTTACACAAGCCAGGATGACCCCATTGAGAAATATCATGAATATTTACGTTCGTCTAAACACAAAAAACGAGAACGAAACAAATTAGTTCAGCTAGAAAACACACGAAAAAGAGAAACTGAAAAGCAGCAACCATTAGAATCCACGGATACGGAACAAGTATCAAAATCAGAAGGAGTCAAGGTTATCTCAAAAGAGAGGAATACGGTTGCACGTACATTAAAGAAGACCATTGTTTACTGAATGTATGTAAAAAGGAGCTACGGAGCTATGGCACAGCCGTTTTTTCATAACTTACAAGACGATCAGAGACCCTATGTACCAAAAGGTGTCCATCCCATTGAAACAGGGCGTTATTTAATCGCAACCAACGAAATTGAACGTATGTATCAAACGATATCCAAATGGATTCAAAACCGATCACCCGGTGGAATTATTCACGGTCGACCTCGTATTGGGAAGACCAGAGCCATTAACTATCTTCTTGTCGTTCCAGTAGTTTCTTGTCGTCCGACAAACAAACACATCATGACTTAAATACCCACATTTCTTTTTAGTTAACATAATATATATTATCGGACGTAAAGAAAATAAATCTCATAATATAAGTTTTTTTAGCATTTTGAGAAAAAAGAAAACGAACGCTAAAGGATTATCTTATGTATTTTTTTATTTGGACATGCCTAGCTTTGTTTTTTGGATATGTAATGCATGCAAACTATCTTGTTTGTATTTTTCGCTCTTGGTGATTTTTCGTTCATATCTTTTTTTCCATTCTGCGTCATTTGTATCGAGAAAGTTCGCTAACAATACCATAGCATCGGCTTTCATCCAATATGATTCACTAAGTAAGATTTTCGCTTGATGTGCAGTGCTTTTACTTTGTTCAGATACATTTTCTGGTATCTCAATATCACTTAAACGTTTTGAGATATCTCGAAACACAATGCCCGCGTCTTTTAAAACAGTATAATCAATTTCATTGCTTCTTTGGCCGTTTAAAATTTGTTTTTCCACCAGCGACGCGTACTGATCTCGTTTTCCTCCTGCGCACTCTGTTTCATATAACAAACGCTCATATGCCAGAAAAGCAGCTGTCTCTTCCCCGCCTGTTTCCGTCTGCACAACAGAAGAATCCGAATACGGTGTATCGTAAGCTGCTACAGGACCTATAGTTTTTTCGAATTCTCTTTTCAATGCCTGCGTCTTTTCCGCTGATTCTATTTTTTGTTGGGAATGCGGCTGGGATATTGTGCTCTCTTTTACTCGTATTTGCTTGAATTCCTGCCACATATATGCCCACAGAATGGCATTGAACCCAATGAGGAGCATGCATGTATAGAATTTAATAAGCGTCTTTTTTCTCATTTTTCTCTCTCTTTCTGTGCTGTTCTGCTGCTTGTATCATGTATATACATACAAATAATCGGTAATTCCTTCACCTTTTTCAAGTTTTGTAGCTTATGGTGTGCTTTAATAAAAAAGACAAACCTCATGAATTCGAGGCTTGCCGGAAAAATCTTCTTACCGTAATAAAACAGTCTCTTTTGGAGAAACAATGCCGAGTTTAAAAACGTAAGGCGAAAACGATTCTCCAAGCGGGATATGAGTACCGATTAAAATAACACGATCCGCTATCCGTACTTCGTATCCACCGCATATGTATCATCTTCCAGTGACAATCCCGTTGCTCCATTGTCCGTTTTCTCGTTTTCTATTGTACCATATGTAGCCAAACAAGCTAGGAGCATCGTATCTCTTGCTCGCGTAGAAGTTGAATGCTATAATACGTGCGGATTCATATGAATAGTATACCTAATGGATGACAGCCATTAGGTAAGAAAGTATGTTTTGATCGGTTGAACAATATATTTTTGATAGAAAGAAGGGATCGGATGAGCAAAAAATCCAGGCGGAAAGGTACACAGAATAAAAACACATCAATAAATATACGTACCAAAGAAAAAAAGACTGACACAAATAAACGTCTTGTTCTTTATACGGTGATCGGACTGTTAGCTATGGTTGTTCTATTTATCGCATTAAAAGTGGTAGAGCCAAATAAAAACATAGCCGCGGAAAGCCCTCCACCTATAGAAAATCAACCTATAGCGGGA
Organism: Aneurinibacillus aneurinilyticus ATCC 12856; assembly: GCF_000466385.1. Lineage (GTDB taxonomy): Bacteria > Bacillota > Bacilli > Aneurinibacillales > Aneurinibacillaceae > Aneurinibacillus > Aneurinibacillus aneurinilyticus. The sequence goes on along the minus strand of NZ_KE952715.1, from coordinate 27,946 downwards.
AATCCGAATGCAGGGGTAACCATTATTGAATTCGGGGATTTCAAGTGTCCAGGGTGCAAAGTGTGGAATGAGCAAGTTTTTCCCCGGGTGCAGAAGGAGTATCTTGATACAGGCATAGCTAAGCTTGCATACATAAACGTCCTGTTTCATGGGGAAGAATCGGAACGTTCCGCGCTTGCAGCAGAATCGGTATTAGCGCAGGACCCTGATTCTTATTGGGCTTTCCATAAAGCGTTATTTAACAAGCAACCAACGGACGATGCAGAAGCACCATGGATTACGAATGAGCTTCTGCTTGATCTGGCCAAACAATATGCACCAAAGGTCAATCAAGACAAACTGGCACAGGATATCAAAAATAAAACGACCAAACCACAGCTAGACGCGGATACCAATATTGTTAAAATGTATAACATCCACCAAACACCAAGCATCCTAATTAATGGCACGGTGGTAAACAATCCGTTCGATTATGAAGAAATTGTCTCTCTTATCGAAAAAGCGAAAGCAGGCAGGGGTTAGCTTCTACTATGAATACAGATAGATTTCGAACATACGCCTTATATTTTGCATGGATAGTTTCCCTGATTGCCACGCTGGGAAGTCTGTATTTTAGCGAAATTAAAGGCTTTATCCCATGTAATTTGTGCTGGTTTCAGCGCATTTGTATGTATCCACAGAGCATTATACTGGGGATAGCGGCCTATCACAACGATTTAAGAGTTAAACGATACATTCTTCCTCTCTCGATGATTGGAGCCGCCATCTCTCTCTTTCATTATCTGGAGCAGAAGCTTCCGTTTCTGTCAGAAGTCGCAAAAGTTTGTGTCTCTGGGGTACCGTGCACGACCGCCTATATTAACTGGCTTGGTTTCATTACAATTCCTTTTCTGGCCTTACTTGCGTTTGGTTTGATTATTTTCTTTATGTTAATCGCAAAAACAAGCGACGAAAATGCATAGCATTTAACTTGCGCATACGGACGATGGATTAACGGGGTTTAAGTACGACGCTAACCTGTTTACCGCTCATCTGTATGCCTTTTTCCTTTTCTGCGCAATGTGATAAATCCTGCACAAACTCAGCTACGATTCGCTTGGCTGCATCGCTTTCTTTGCGTTGTAAACGTACTGTGATTTGCACCCAGTCACCTGCGCCAAGAATTTTTTCCACTTGCCGCTTCTTTGTTTCGTAATCATGCTGTTCGATGGCAGCGCTAACCCGGATTTCTTTCGTCTTCGGGCCCTTTTTCTGCTTATACAATGCCTGTTTTTCCTTTGCTTGTTTCTTTTGTGCTGCTTGTCGTGGTAACAGCTGACATGGTGGTGGGCTTGAAGCAAGCGAAAGGCACACAAGATCCACTTTTAACTCTTTTGCTATTCTCAGAGCTTCTTTTGTTGACATAATGCCCATATCCTCCCCCTGTATTCCTGTCAGCTCTACTTCTGAAGCTTTGATTTTTTCATTGATAAGCATATAAATCTCTCCTTATTAAGACGTTTCTATACTCTAACCCCCTTCTTATTTTACTATATGCCAAAGGCATTAGTTGTCCTTATACAAAAATAAAACAGCCTCGAAATGTCGGGCAATTTTTCACATTATGCCTGCACTGCGCATATAAATGGGTATACTTTTGCTTTACCCATACGAGAAAAGCAGGACAACATAAGGAGGGAACGTGCATGATTCAAATTTCAGATGTATCCATACATATTGGAGCGCTTGAGAAGGAATGGCCGCTTAGCAGCATACAGCGCACCATTCTTGAACGGATGGCGATGAGCCCAGCAACATACGTGTATCGCTCTCTTGATGTGTTAAAGTTTGAAGTGAAAATGCGGGAGTTCATTGTATTAGCTGCAAAAAATCTCTATTACAGCGGAGCTGGCTTCGCTACATTCAAAGAATCCAGGTGTAACCCTCGCTATTGGAATCTTACAAAAGAAGGCGGATTTCAACTGAAAACGAATGTTGAACCGGCTGAAGCAATCAATGACATTTTTAGAAACGGAAAAAAATATGCGTTTGAATGTGCTACAGCTATCGTTATCGTGTATTATAAGGCCACCATCGACTCTATTGGAAAAGATAACTTCAATCGGCTTTTCCCTAATACTCTTCTGTATGACGGAGTATATGATGAGGATTTGCATTTAACGTGGACGAAGACAGTCGAGTATATACCAGGAGATGTTCAGTATTTTAAAAATCCTGAATACAACCCTAAAACACCTGAATGGCAAGGAGAAAATGTCGTGTTGTTAGAAGGTAATCGATATTTTGCACATGGGATAGGAATAAAGACAAAAAAAGAAATAATCGTGGAACTGAACAATGAACGCAAGCCGGGTGCTACCGTGTCAGCGTATTTGCTGGAACAAGCCGCCCGACCTGATTTTGCTTATTTATCCCAATACGCCGAGGAAGACACGGAGAAAAGACAAATACATTCCCCTGCAGAAAACCGTTTTACGATAGCGCAAATTGGTTCCAAGACATACATTAAAATGTAAAAAATGTAAAGCTTGGGCTGCCGTTGTAAATGAGCGGCAGCCCGGTAACATTAATGGTGAGTAAGGGACACTTTTGCTAGAGCAGCAGCAAGCTGATCCTGTACATCAGTAAAGTTTTTTGATGCATCCGTATAGCCATTCATAATAATAGAAAAGTACAATCGTTCATTATCCTTTGTCGTAACATAACCGGATAATGAACTGACGCCTTGTAATGTTCCTGTTTTGGCATGTACATTATTCTCCGCATCCGTTTGCTTCATACGGTTTTTCAATGTGCCATCTACTCCTGCAATCGGCAGTGAACGATAGAAATGCTCGAAGGAAGAATGGTTGGCCATACTTATTAAAACAGATGAAACCTGGCGGGCCGAGATTTGATTATAGCGGCTTAACCCAGAACCATCCACCATATCAAATGCCGGATTTGTTCCGTTTTTTTGTAGGCTTTCTTGAACAACCTCAATGCCGGCTTCTGCGCTTCCTGCCCCTTTCTTATCTGCCCCAAGCCGTTTCAACAGCATCTCCATATAAAAATTATCGCTGTTCTTGTTTCCGTATATAAGAATATCGCGCAGTGGCGGAGACTGAAGCTCAGAAATCTTATAGCTTCCAGAAGGAATAACTCCCTTTTGCACTTCGCTTTGTTTAGATACCTTTATTCCATTTTGCTCCATTGCTTCCTTAAGCACCATGCCGGTATAAATCGCAGGATCCTCTACAGCAATCCGTTCATAATCAGGTTCCTCACCAAGCGGCAGGCTGCCTGTTAGACGGATGTTATTTTTCCCTCGTTCTCGTTCTATTTTAAACGTATTCTCTGTACCTGCAGGCGTCGTTGTTGCTTCATTCCTGATCTGAACATAGTCGGTTTTTGGATGAATGGTTACTGCTACGGGAGAGCCTTCGCGTACGCCTGGTTGATAATCAAGGCGTACCGCGCCGCGGTTCACCGCCAGGGCGCTTATTTGAGCATTGTACCCATAGCTCTCATCATCCCAAGCCCAGCCTGTACCCAGGTGCTTCGCATCGTACTGGCTTTCATCCACGATGATTCGACCATTAACACGGGTTACCCCTTTTTCGCGCAATGCCTGAACGAAACGCAAAAGCCCTGTACCATCCTTTATACCTGAAGGATCGTCCGTCTGTAAGGTCGGATCGCCATATCCTTTTATAATGACATCACCGTTTATGGTTCCTTGCTTATCCGGGAGGGAAGATACGTACAATTCGGTTTTGAATGTGTAGTCCGGCCCCAGTTCTCTGAGCGCTACTGCACTGGTCAGAAGCTTCATATTAGATGCAGGCGTTAGCAGTGCATCCGCATTCCTTGCATATAGAATTTGCTCTTTATTCTTGTGGTCAAGCGAGCCTACGATCATCCCGATGGCAACTCCACGCATACTCTCCTGCTCCAATATCGGATTCAGAAGGGCGGCAAGCGTAGAGGATGGAGAATCTGTCGTAGAATTCTCTCCCGCTTCCTGTGACAGAGAACTGCTCAACAGAACGGCAATCGCATCTTCGAACGCAGAGGCAGGTTTTGTACTACGGACACCGTTTAAGAAAACGGAGAAAGCAAGCTTGTCCCCATTTGCGGTAAGCGTATAGCCGGATAAGCTATGTACACCACTCATAGATCCAGTCTTGGCACGAACTTTATTTTCTGCAGACGTGCCTTTCATTCGGTCTTTAAGCGTACCATCTACTCCTGCAACCGGCAACGAATGCTCAAAGTCTTCTTTGTATTCCCGTGTCTGTACATAGGTAAGCAGTTCGACAATTTGCTGTGGAGAAATTAGATCCAGCCGTGACAGACCCGAGCCATCCACCTGCCGATATTTGTTCACAATTCCCGCTTTCACCATGAAATCTGCAATCGCATCTGTACCAGCGTTGAAGCTGCCCTTGCCTTTTGTTACAACACCGAGTGTTTTCGTCAGCATTTCCGCGTAGAAGTTGTCGCTCTCCTTATTAAGTTCCGCTATAATCTTGCGCAACGGTTCGGAATGGTGCGTAACAAGCGGTGAGCTGGAAGAAAGCGTTGTTTTTTCGAGGTTGTCAGAAGAGACGAGGATCCCGTCTGCGGCAAGTGCCTGCTTAAATACATCACCCGCAAACAAAGCCGGGTCCTCCATCGTTACATGGTCCTCGTATGGCTCAGCACCTTTGCCTATCGTACCTGTTAGAATAACTGTGTTTGTGCCTCGTGGCCTATCGATTTGGACGTTTTGTTCTGTACCTTCCACAATGGTTACACGGTTTTGAACAGTAACATACTTGCTGTTTGGTTTCATCATCAGAGAAGAAGTTTGTCCAACAGGTTTGTCTGGATTTAGTCTGATTGTACTCGTATTCTTATGGACGGCAAGCGCGCTAATTTGAGCGCTGTAGCCATATGGTTCATCATCCCACATCCAGCCCTCGCCCAGCCGAACATTATCGAAATAACTCTCATCGACGAGCAGCCGACCATGAATGGAAGTAATCCCCTTTGCCTTTAGCTCGGCGCTAATGGTACGCATATCTTCTTCTGTAAGTGAAGGATCACCATATCCTTTAAGAATAAGGTCTCCCTGTAGCACGCCTTTTGGTGTAATGTGGCCGGTAGTATGTATTTCAGTTGTAAAGCGGTAATCCGGGCCAAGCATATCCAATGCGGCAGCTGTAACAAGAAGCTTTAGGTTGGAAGCAGGAACAAAGGTTTTCTCAGCGTCATGCCGGTCGAGCCACTCTCCGGTTGATGTATTATATACAGCTATTCCCGCCCGTATACCGGCGCTCTCTGGATTTTGTGATAACTGGACAACAAGACGATCAATGGAGGCGGCAGTCGGATTGCTTTGTGCATAAGCAGGCATCGCCAGTAAATTAAAAGCGAGAAGCAAGCTGATAAGAAGTTTTCCTGCTACGTTTCGAAAAGGCCTCATAATATTCCTCCTAAGTATAATATGTAATACTTTCACCTGTACGATACAATTATTTCATATTCTTTAAATAAATAGAATATTTAAACTAAAAAAATAATTCGCATTTCGTTTTTTGTGTTCATTTAACAATCAAATACCGAGACACTAGTAACCGCTCAGCTTATTCCTAGAGCATTTTGCTCAAAAAAATCCGCCAGCTTTTTTATATAGCTGGCGGTTGGCTTGTTATATTGAGCCGCTTGATTAAATTAACAGGTTAAACAGCGAAGGATTATTATTAATTTCCATGTAATCGATATTGCTCTGACGCAGGCGCTCGGTGAGCGGCAAATAATCTTCAGGTTTCTTCAATTCGATGCCAACAAGCGCCGGGCCATTATCCTTATTGTTTTTCTTCGTATATTCGAAGCGAGTAATGTCGTCATTTGGACCAAGCACATTATCGAGGAACTCTCGCAGCGCACCGGCACGCTGCGGGAAATTAATGATGAAGTAATGCTTTAGTCCTTCATAAATCAACGAGCGTTCTTTAATTTCCTGCATGCGATCGATGTCGTTGTTTCCGCCGCTAATGACGCAGACGACATTTTTACCTTGAATTTGTTCCTTGTACAAATCAAGGGCGGCAATGGACAATGCCCCGGCAGGCTCGGCTACGATCGCATTTTGATTATATAGGTTCAAAATAGTCGTACATACCTTTCCTTCAGGTACAAGTACAATGTCATCCAGAACTTGTCCGCAAATATCCATCGTCAGTGCGCCAGCTTGCTTGACTGCAGCTCCATCCACGAATTTATCGATATTAGCCAGCGTGACCGGTTTGTTCTGTGCAAGTGCCTGCTTCATGCATGGTGCGCCTTCTGGTTCAACACCGATGATCTTTGTGGAAGGTGAAATGCTTTTCATATACGTCCCTACTCCGGCAGCAAGTCCGCCGCCGCCTATGCCGACAAATACATAATCGATATCATCAGCTATCTCATCCATAATCTCCATCCCGACCGTACCTTGACCGGCGATGATTTTCGGATCGTCGAATGGATGAACGAACGTCATCCCGTGTTCTTCTGTATATTTGGTCGCTTCCGCAAAGGAATCGTCAAAGGTGTCACCCACTAGTACAACCTCCACCGCGTCTCCACCGAACCGCTTAACCTGGGACACTTTCTGGCGCGGTGTAGTTGCTGGCATGAAAATAACGCCCCGAATGCCAAGCGTATGGCAGGAGTAGGCGACGCCTTGCGCATGGTTACCTGCGCTGGCACATACAACCCCTCGCTCTACCTCTTCCTCTGATAAACTGCGAATAAGGTGATAAGCCCCGCGTAGCTTGAACGAACGTACTACCTGCAGGTCCTCTCGTTTAATATAAACGTTGCAGCCTAATCGTTCTGAGAGAATCCGATTTCTCTCCAGCGGTGTTTTATACACAACATCCTTTAATGTATGATGGGCTACCATGATATCTTCCACACTTACCCTGGTCGCGGTCTTGTTCATATCTTTTTCCCCCTCTATCTTGCGGTCTGGCTCCTGAATTGTTTTTTTAAAGATTATAGAGATTCATGATATATCTGTCAATTTTAGCGCTTCTTTTAGCACAAAGTAAATAAAAATGTGTTCATCCCTTTACATACGCTAGATAATATGTATAAAATGACAAATAATTCAAAATAGAGAGTGGTTGGAGGGTTATGGAGAAGAATAAGAAACCGGTGGTCGTCATTTCAATTGCAACAGCGTTGTGTTTGCTTGGGGATTCAATGCTATACATTGTGCTGCCAATTTATTGGCGGGAAGCTGGCTTGTTATCTTTATGGGAAGTAGGCATTATCCTTTCGGTAAACCGATTCGTTCGCCTGCCGCTTAATCCTTTGGTCGGCTGGCTTTACCAGAGAATTTCCTTACGAACAGGACTGTTTCTGGCGGTAGGACTAGGCAGTTTGACGACCATTGGATATGGATTCGCTCAGGGACTTGTTGCCTGGATTGCGTTACGAACGCTCTGGGGAGCAGCCTGGTCCTTGCTGCGAATTGGAGGATTGTCTGCGGTGGCACAACGTGCGGATGATAGCAATCGCGGGGAAATGATGGGGCTTTACAATGGATTATACCGCCTGGGAAGCTTGGTAGGTATGCTGATGGGCGGTGTGCTTGTCGCACTGCTACATCTCAAAGGGGTTTCCATTCTCTTCGGCTGCATGTCGCTGCTTGGTATTCCGCTAGTATTACGTTATTTTATCGATCTTACAAACGGGACTCACCGTACCAAAAAATCGGAGAAATCAGGAAGAAGCACATGGAACAAACGTATGCTTCTCGTTTTGTTCAGCGGTTTTTTCGTCTCGCTGGTATTTCAAGGTGTGTTGACGTCTACACTCAGCTATATTATCCAAAAGCATGGACAGGAGATATCGTTATTAGGAATTGTGCTGGCCGCTTCGGCCTGGTCCGGTGTTTTGCAAGCCGCCCGCTGGACATGGGAACCGTTTCTGGGCGTCTGGTTCGGTCGATTATCTGACGGGTCCCGTGGCCGGATACCGCTGTATAGCGGATCTTTGCTTGCAGCCGCCATCGGTTTGGTACTGCTTCCGCTTCCGCTTCCGTTTGCCTTCTGGGTTGTTGTTGCGTTATTCGTTCAAGTCGGCGCCACATCGCTTACAACGATTACGGATGCGCTGGCAACAGACGAAGCGCGGCACCTTCCGAAAGCCTCCACTTTGGCACTTTATTCGCTGGCGCAGGATTTCGGGGCAGCTTTGGGACCTATTACTGGCTATTTATTTATTGAATGGAGCGATACGCTTCATTTTTTATATATCATAAGTGCCGTCCTATTTTTAGGCATCGCTTGGTGCTGGCGCAGGGTTACACGTAAGGACTTGGTTCAGAAGCATGACGCTGTATCCGTATAATAAACGGCAGGCGATTTTTGTTGTTACAATCAGCGCTAACCAATGTACCCTGATAAAAAAATTAAAAATACAGGAAAAACGGTTTCTAGTAATGCGATCATTTCCACCCTACTTTCTGTTTCACATTTTTATATTTCGATTTATCTGTGAAATTGATCGATGAGGTGTAGAAGCATGAGGTTTTTCTTAGAGATAATCCGTTTCATTCCGCAGTGCATCCATTGAAAAATCATTTGGCTATTCTGTGACAAGAGGGTTATACTGAAAAGAAATAAAGCGGAAAGGATGCAGAAAATGTCGAATACCCATATTTTTACCAAAAAGGAAGAAGTCGCAAATGCGATTATCCATGGTATCGGCGCCGTACTGAGCGTAATTGCTCTGATTACGCTAATTATTGCCGCAAGTGAATCCGGCACAGCCTGGCATGTGACCAGCTTTACTATATACGGCGTAACAATGCTGCTGCTGTATGTTTCATCTACCCTTGTACATAGCTTTCCTCAAGGACGGGTCAAAGATATTTTCGAGATTTGTGACCATGCTTCCATTTACTTGTTTATTGCAGGTACATATACACCGTTCTTGTTTCTAGTCGTAAAAGGAGCGCTTGGTTGGACACTGTTCGGCATCGTATGGGGGATGGCACTGGTAGGAGTCGTATTCAAACTGTTTTTTACTAAAAAATTTCTGTATTTATCAACCGTGCTTTATATCATTATGGGCTGGTTAATCGTATTTGCCTGGAAACCCCTCGTAATGTCCCTTGCTCCAGGAGGGCTTGTACTGTTAGTTATCGGGGGAGTATTGTATACGGTTGGCGCTGTTTTTTATGTGTGGCGCATGTTTCCGTTCCACCATGCGGTCTGGCACGTATTTGTACTGGCCGGTACCGTTGTCCACTTCTTCGGAGTATTCTACTACTTGTTGCCGTAATGGCTGCAAATGACTCCTACCGGACGCAGACGGTGCGTGCTGGTAGGAGTTTATTTGTTTTGGGATGATATCAAGTGTAACTTATATAATGAGGTGTAAGCTTATGGTATATTTGTTTATCGGTTTTGGGGGGATGCTCGGGGCCGTTCTGCGTTACGGGATCGGCGCATGGCCAGGAATACAGACAGAAACTGGGTTCCCGCTCCCTACCTTGTTGATTAATCTTGCAGGCTGTTTCATCCTGGCATTTTTCTATACGATTACGCTAAAGCGTTTTACCATTCATCCCCATTTTCGCACCTCTTTCGGAACAGGATTCATCGGCTCATTTACAACATTCTCCACCTTTGGATATGAAACATTGGAACTGTTGCAGTCTGGTCAGTATGGGCTAGCGGTTACCTATATTGCTTTCAGCCTGATTGGTGGCTATTTTCTTGCCCTTGCTGGCGTTGTGTTGGGTAATTATGAATGGAGTCTACATTCCCGTGAAAAGAGGAGACGATGATGGAAGTATTATGGGTGGCACTTGGCGGTTTTTTCGGAGCGATTAGCCGCTTTACGATGGTTAGTTTGGTGGATAAACGTGCAGAGTCGTCATTTCCATATGGGACGATGACGGTGAACGTGTTAGGCTCGTTTTGTTTGGGATTGTTATATGGTTTACATGTTGGGTGGCAGGCTAAAGCGATGCTTGGGGCGGGATTTTTGGGCTCATTTACGACGTTTTCTACGTTTGCCTATGAGAATGTGCAATTGCAAAAGCTCGGCAAACAAAAAGAAGCGCTGCTCTATATAGGAATCAGTGTATTGGCCGGACTGGCGGCCGTAACTCTCGGCTTTTGGCTCGGACATATATTATAAAGAACTTTAGCTGCCACGAAACATATAACGCTGTATTTATCTCTGTCATTCGTTGATACATCTGCTGTTTGACAAGAGTTGGGTTATGTAGTTCTAAGCGTAGCGTGATTGTCGGCATAGATTCATCCCCATTTCTTCAAAATTTTCTTGGAGTATATCTCATGAGATGTATTTTCTATAAAGTCATATAGAATTTGATTAAGCCTATCTTCTAAACCTTCGTTTACTTCATTTCCATCTTCATCATATAGTTGGAAATGTTTGTATTTCCATTCATCAAACTTGTCTTGCAGTAGGTTCATATAATTAATCCAACTTTTTCCACAATTAGAAACATAGGTAGCTGTCCATTGATTAATATATAGAGACTCTAATAGTTCCTCTAACTTTGATGAATACCATTCTTTTTTACCTAGATTTGCAACAATCTCTTGAAATTCTTCCTTGGTCATGAGTTTAACCTCTCCTGAATAATCGTAGCTGATTCTATCTAGTTTGTACGGATGAGGGAAAGCTTCCTCTGTTTTCACCCATTGATACGGAGAGTGTTGTTCAATTATTTTCATGATTAAATTTGAAATAATAAGTGTGATTTCTTGTTTATCCAAAACGCTCACCCCCTTATTTTTTGTTGTTCTACATATCGTTTAATGGTTTCGCTCGATACATTTCCTGCGGTAGAAACGAAATAGGAACGTGTCCATAGACTTGGCAAATGTCGAAGATGAGGAATTCCTCTCTCAACTGACGTGGCATAAAGCCACTCCTGTTCCAACCTCACTTTCAGCCCACCCCTAAAGGAGTGGGCTTTCCCGTTCGGAAAATCTGCAAGTCAAAGGTTGCGGTTGGTGTTCGGATCGCGTGATTATAAATCGCCAGCATCGCTGGAATGTCGGCCTCCTGCGCTTTGCGAATGCACATCATCGGACACCCCCGCTCCCTTTTAAATCCAATTTCCGTTTCGGAAGATAGGTTCTCTTGTACCGCTTTCTGTTTCGCCATCGATGTTCATATCTGCAGATCCAATCATGAAATCCACATGGGTAATGCTTGTATTCAAGCCGTTTTGTTCAAGCTCTTCTTTTGACATTTTCTTTCCGCCCTCAATGCAGAAGGCATACGAACTGCCGATCGCAATATGGTTAGAGGCATTTTCATCAAATAGTGTGTTATAGAAAATGATGTTGGCATTGGAAATAGGTGAGTTGTGCGGAACAAGCGCCACTTCTCCAAGATAATGGGAGCCTTCATCCGTTTCGATAAGCTGCTTTAGCGTGTCGTATCCGGTTTCGGCCTGAAAATCGACGACCCGTCCTTTTTCAAAGGTAAGTGAGAAGTTCTCAATCAGGTTTCCTCCATAGTTGAGGGGTTTCGTACTCGTTACAACGCCGTTGACCCCTTCTTTAAGCGGAACTGTAAAAACTTCTTCTGTCGGAATATTGGCTACGAACGGTACGTTCCTCTCACTTGTGGAACCTCCACCTACCCAGAGATGATTGGACGGGAGTTCGATGGTTAAATCCGTGCCAGGTGCCTGATAGTGCAGATACTTATACTTTTTCTGATTTAGGTATTCGACTTTTTGATCCAAAGAAGCATTATGCTCCTTCCAGGCTTGTACCGGATTTTCGACATTGACACGAACAGCATTGAATATGGCTTCCCATAGTGCAGGCACCTGTTCCTCTTCCGTTTTTTCAGGGAAGACTTTTGCGGCCCATTCCTTGGAAGGTACCGCTACGATGGACCAGCTTACTTTGTCCGAAGAGATGTATCGACGGAACGTTTCCATCGCTTTTCCGGAAGCTTTGGCCGCTGCGGACACTCGATTCGGGTCTACACCTTTCAGCAATTCAGGGTTAGTTGAGACAATAGATAAGAAGCACGCTCCTTCTTCCGCCATCTCTTCAAAGCCCTTGGCCCTCCACAGCGGAAATTGGGTAAAGGCTTCGTCAGGAGCTAAATCGTATTTGATTCGTGTGCTGACCTCATCATTCCATTCGATATGTACATTTTTAGCGCCTGCTTCGTACGCGTTCTTCACGATTTTACGGGCAAAATCAGCGGCCGTGATCGGAGTTTGCAGCACCAGTGTCTGTCCCGGCTGGACATTGACTCCTACTTTTACCGCAAGTTCCGCATACTTATCCAATTTTTGCTCAAATGTAGGCATAGATTCGCTTCTCCTTTTTTTGTAATATAAACCTTTGTTATCATAGTATACCTTTTATACAGAACAATCGTAAACATCACCTAAAAAGGTAATAGACTATGCTAAAAATACTCCTTTTTAGTAATTGGATAGGTAGGCACTCCTTGCAATAATAAAAATAGAAAGCAATTCTTTCTCACAAAAAGGAGGCATGAAGCTGTGAACATATCTGAATATTCATCATTTGACGGATTGGGACTTGCTGAACTGGTCAGAAAAAAAGAGGTGACGCCAAAGGAGCTCAAAGATATAGCACTACAAGGAATTGAAATGCTGAACCCCAAACTTAATGCGATTGTTAGCGTACTAAGTGAACAATCGGAAGAGGAAATAAACAAGGGATTGTCTACAGGTCCGTTTATGGGCGTTCCGTTTCTTATAAAAGAAATGGGGCTGCATGCTGCCGGCGTTCCTATTAATATAGGAAGTCGTCTTGCTGAAGGGCTAACATTTGCACATGATACCGAATTGATGACAAGGTTTCGTCGTGTCGGCCTTGTAACCATTGGCACAACAACGACTCCTGAATTCGGATATAGTTCAACGACGGAAAGCGTTTTGCATGGCCCTACCCGCAATCCGTGGAACATCGAAAAAAGTGCAGGCGGGTCAAGTGGAGGCTCTAGCGCCGCGGTTGCGGCAGGAATCGTGCCTTTAGCTCATGCTAACGATGGTGGCGGCTCCATTCGTATACCGGCAGCTTGCAATGGACTCGTTGGCTTAAAGCCAACACGCGGGCGGATTCCGAACGGACCGGATTCCGGGGAGCTTCTGAGCGGCTTTGCCGTTGAATTCGCGGTAACAAAAAGCGTTCGTGATACGGCTGCATTGCTGGATACTGTCGCAGGACCAGATATAGGTTCCTATGCGTGGGCGGAAAGACCAAAACGTTCTTATCTTCGGGAAGTACTATCGCCCCCCAGGCGACTCCGTATCGCCTGGATGGATAAGCCTCTTAATGGTGCGATGGTAGATCAAGAATGCGTGAAGGCTCTCCACGAAACAATACAGCTTTGTCAGGAACTCGGACACGAAATGGTTGAAGCTGCTCCTGTGATAGATGAAGAATTGCATTTTCTTGCCACGCTCCGCATCTGGGCAGCTAATCTGCATCAGATGATGAACGGGGTAGCTAATGCGCTAAAAAGAACCCCTTCTGAAGAAAATCTTGAGACAGCAAGCTGGGCCTGCTACCAGCTTGGTCAGAGGATGAAAGCCTCTGAACTTTTGGAGGCTATAGAGATTCAAAATATGATTTCTAGATCTGTTGGAAAATTTTTTATGCAATATGACGTATTATTGTCACCTACGACAGCGTGCCCTCCCCTGCATATTGGTGAGCTTAATTCAAACGCATCAGGAATAGATGCAGAACAGTGGACTAAACAAGTATTCACATTTGCGCCGTTTACAAACCTATTCAACACAACCGGACAGCCTGCTATCTCTCTGCCATTAGGATGGAGCAGTCAAGGACTGCCTATCGGTATGCAGTTTGCCGGACGCTTTGCTGACGAGGCAACGCTTCTTAACTTGGCGGGTCAGCTTGAACAAGCTTGTCCATGGAAAAACAAACGCCCCTCTGTCACCATTTAAATTTTAGGGATGGGGAGATCCGACATTTCTCCATCCTTTCATTTTTTGTAGAAAAGCCCGTCCGATTCAGTACAGCTCAGGACGGCGCTCCTCCAGATGTTTCCTCCTTTATATATGCATCCGGGCACCCCTCAAAAAATAATAAAAAAACCGGAATGTCCTATATATACATAGTGTTCCGGTTTTTTAGTAGTGCGGCAGGAGACCATGGAATTACGAACTGGTCTTGCGCACAAACTTTACATACAAAAATATAATGAGCAACACACAGGCAATAGCCAAAATCACATACGGTTTATATTCTACCATCCGGTGTTCGAATACAGACCACTTCTCCCCTAACTTCCACCCTAATGTGATAAAGGTGAATGACCAAAATAACCCGCCTGTATATGCGTATAGCGCAAATTTGTAGAAACGAAGCTTCGAGATACCCGCCAAATATGGAGTTAGATGCCGGGCACCCGGAATAAAGTAGCCGATAAACAGTAAAAATGCGTTGAATTTACGGAATAATCTTCGAGTATAAGCTATTTTTTTGTTGTTAATACCGAACTTTGGACCGAATTTGCGTAAAAACGGCAGGCCAAGCTTGCGGCCGAGTATATAGTTAACGGTTACACCTGTTATAGAACCAAAGCTGGCACATACAAGAGCCAGCACATAATCCATTCTTCCGAGAAATATATTGTAACCGACAAACGTCATTAACACTTCATCCGGAATCGGCAGGCCGACAATACCGCCTACCAAAGCCAGTATAATGCCGATATATCCGTAATGACCAAGCCATTCGCCCAGTTGTTGCTCCATATAATCCCCGCTTTTCCTACAAGAACAGCAACGGATAACTCCATTGCTCCACCTCTTTTTATTCCCTCCATTACTGCAATACCATCTTTAAGAGTAACACAATGGGATATATCAAATCCAACTATTTCATTAGTTTTCCTTTTTCTTTATCCCCAATATATGCCTTTACACCTAAAGAAGGAGAAGGCAAGTACATCTTGTTGTCTTCTTCTGTCGTTGACGAAGCTAAAACTTGGGCGTATTGTGAAAGAAAAAGAAGGAGGATACATACCATGATTCCCCACTTTTATATTCTTGGCAGCAAGACAGAACGTCCGGTGAGCCGTCGGACGATTTTTACGGATGGAGCACCGGATGCCACATTCCGTCCCGGAATAGACGTGGAGCTTAGCCACTGGCTTCCCAACACGACCCCTGATGTGTATGCAGCCGATACTTCAACCGAAATCTGCATGAACTTCATTAGTCAAAATGATACGGACGGATGGGATCTGGCGATTAATAACCATGTAGATGTCGATGGGGTACTCGCCGTATTTACTCTTGTACATAGCAAACAGGCAATGCTGCACCGGGAGACAATAATCCAGGCTGCAGAGATGGGTGATTTCTCCAACTGGGGTAATCATGCGGCCCAAATACTATATCAAGGCCTGACCGTACTAATGGACGACTTAAAAGCAAAAAAAACAGATACACAGCATGTATATGAGGCATGCTTTAAGCAAACATTCTCCTTGCTTGAAGGCCGGACGGATGATGTTCGTGTGGTGCAAGGAATGGAAGCGCTGCAACAGTCAGTGAACCGGGTCGAGTCTGGCGGTATCCTTCGTCGGGAGGTTCATGCCCGGTTTGCCCACTATCATATTCCTTCTACACTCGTTAAAGCTTCGCTTGCAAAAACATTAAAAATTCCGGCATTTAACGAAGAAATCAAGGACGATATGTGGCTGCATCCCCAAGTGCGCAATCGGCTGGACAAGGAGAAAATCCAGCTTGTGTCAGCAGAAGCAGAGCAAGGATGGTACTATGATGTATGGTATCCTGGTTATATGTGGGCAGATACACCCCATTCCTGGCGTGCCCCCGGTTTTATATTCAATGGCAGCACCAACGGATACATGTACGGATACGAACCGCTTGAAGCGGCTGTGCGGACACTGCAAAAGCTTGAGACGGCAAATGGTACCTGGATGCTGGCACATGAGCTGTCACCGTTCTCAAGCATAAGCGGACGGAATTTTCCGGTCGTTCTTTCCTTTCTATCGGAGAATAATCAGCCTGCAGCAAGCGAGTTGCCTCCAGAACGCGTCGTTTTGATTCTCGCGTCTGCTTTTGAATAAGAAACGGACCGCCCCATTCATTGCGGCGGCCCTTCTTTTTTGACAATACGGTGACTTATCTATTGTGTATTGCTTACAGCTTCGCCCCGTGGCGGGAATGTAAATACGATAGTATGTCCATCCTGTGCAATCGCTTCTACACGAATATATGTCGTGCTTGGTGAGCGCAATTGATCGCCGGAGATACGGTATCGCCCCTCTCCAAGATCGAAGGCACGGTTTACCGGAGTATATTCCGATGACCCTACAAATCGTACATACACATCTCGAAGCGGAGGCGCATTCTCGAAGCGGATATTTACATCATTAAAGCCGGAAACGAATGGAGATACGGCCATATGCGCTGTTACTCCCTCTTTGGTTAGCTGGGCCGGTGAATTAGTAATGCCTGATGCAAGCGGTATGAAATTAACTAGCGCTGCGGCTACGAGCAGAGTTGCCATACCAAGCCAGAGTTCCCATTTGGTTCTTCTCGCAAACCAGACAGTCCCTTTTTCCCCTCCCTTTTTTATATAGTGCATTTGCATATAACCAAGCAATATAATAGCGATGACCAGTCCAGATTTTGCAAGCACCGAGATTCCCCAGGCGCTGCCGATGAAGTCATTCCATGATGGAATATACTCAATAGTCATGCCAATACCTGTTAGCACAATAACGGGCATGCTGATGAGGGCCCAACGCGAGAATACAGCGCCTTTTTCTTTAAACCATGCTCCCTTACCTTCTTTTGGTGCCAGAACCAGCAGGGCGAATAGACCGCCGAACCAGATGGCTAAAGCGAATAAATGCAGTGTATTCATCATCATAGCCAGCCAGCCGCCGTATTCGGACGAGTTCGAGTGACCGACCAGTGTATTTAGCGCCAGCATAGCTCCAAGAAACGGTAAAGTCCAACGGGTATAAGTAATTCCGAAAATCAGGGCGAAAACAAGGAATTGTACGAGTGGTACCCATCCGATATGCAATCCCGCCAGTTCGTTTATCGAAATTTCCGGTAGTGCAGACTTACGGACGAAGAACAAGATCATTACGGCTGTTGCTGTAAGAAAATAAATTGGAATTTGCCAGTATTGCCAGCGTTTATGCACATCGTTATTCCGTGCGATAAATTGAACGAACAGCGTTCCTCCAAACGAAACAAGCATGCCGAAAAAAGCAATCCAGCCTGGCAAGGTTTCACCGCTTAATTGCTCAAGCAATCCTGCACCTCCACTTTTGGGAGGCGGAGACAAGCTCTGTACAGCAAAGTAAAGCTGTCCCTTTATTTCCTTTGCCTTTCCGTTAGATACCGGTGCTTTACCGTACCATTCCACACCGTATGTACCGGGCGCCAATTCTCTGGCTGGTTTCAGAATAACTTGGCGCGGATCGTTCGGATTGACTGTAAAGCGCCCTGTGCTGTATTCCCTGTTTCGATTGTCAAAAATGGTAGTATATTCAATGTTGAAAGGTTCATTAAATATAAGCCGCACCTCTTTTGGGGAGGCATCCAACAAAGAACCATCTTTCGGAGACGATTCTGCCAGGCTATATTCTTTTTTAGCCGGAACGGTTTTCTCCGGTTCCGGGTTCGCTGCTACGGATGCAGGTCCTATGAATACTCCTGTGATACTCAGCAGGAGCAAACAAATCAACCCTGCATACTGCATGCCTTTTCTTGCCACAACCATAACTCTCTCCTTATGTAAATAGTTTTTGTGTTTTACTTGAAGTTGGTAGTATGGTAACCCTATTAACGGTATTAAAAAGTTTTTTATATACTTATCTATTATAAAGATAAATTGTGTGTAATTTGTGTACAAATTTCAAAGTGTGCGTGACAGTTGTATGTATATAATATCTTTGTAATGAGAGACAAGAAAAAAGACACACCCACCCTTTTCTGCCAGAACATAGAATTGTTGTAGGCTTCCTTACCATAATAACCGTTGTGCTGTAGAATTATTAAGCAAGCATAAAAAAACACCTTTCCCGACTAAACGGAAAAGGTTTATTGTACTGCCTATGACAAATGGCCGACAACATCTCGGTAATTAATCTGGATATCTCCCCAAAATGAGGCATTTTCTTGTACATCGATATCCAACTCTTCGTAAATTTCGAGAAGCATACTGCACAGTTGGTACTTCCGGTTCTGGTCCGTCTCATTTTTGATATACGACAGCAGGCGGCTGGCCTCTTCACGCATTAAATGATGGAAATCAGCACGCATAAGTGTACCCATACAATCCACTCCTGTTTTTCTTTTTTTCTGCATATGATACTCCTAGAACAGATGAAATAGAGACAATCTTCACACTCTTATTGTAATACTATAAAAGAGAAAAATAAATACTGTTATATAACTGAATGTGTTGTTTTAAAGAAAATCAGCTTCAATTCGCTAGCTTTGAGTGAACTCCAGCACTTAAAACTGTTTATATTATGATACTTTAGCCAATTACCAAATGTGATTATGATGCCCATAGATAATCTTACTAACGTACAAAGGGAGACTGCGCTTTAACAAATGTGCGGTCTCCCCTTCTTTTACTTTTGTTGTTTATAAGTAACTCCAATGGAAGCCAATGCCTGATGAAGATTGGCAAATGTACCGATCCTGCTGAAATCAATACCTAAATTTACAACAGTTTGTGCGATTTCTGGCCGGATTCCGCTGATTTTTGCATCAACACCTAGAAGCCGCAATGCATTAATAATTTGAAAAATTTGCTGAGCCACAATCGTATCAATGACTGGTACACCAGAAAGATCAAGAATAAAATGGTGCAGGCGCAAATCGGCACTTCGTTTCAAAGCCTCTTCCATTAACAGCTTAGCCCTATGTGTATCAATATTACCAACAATCGGAAGCACAGCTACACCTTGGGCAACCGGTACGACAGGTACAGATAGCTCAAGCAGCGCAAGCTGGGATTTTTTCATCTGTTCATTATGATAGCGGACGAAAGGCAAACTAAAGCTATAAACAACCACGTTCATAATCGCATCGAAGCGGGAAATGACCTCGTAGAATTCCTGTAAGGACAGATTGCTTTTTTCAGCTTCGTCACGAATGACTTCACCGATGGCCACCCGATAATGCGAGACCTCATGCAGCATCGAATCGAGAGTCGCACCGAGCATAGCACATGCTGTTCCAGTTTCTTCCCCCCACTCCATAAGACGCACATTGCGTTCTTCTTCATCCATTGAGAGTGTTTCGCCGTACAGCTGAACCAAATCAATGCGGAACCCTTTCAATTTGTCAGCTAGCGAAACAAGCTCAGGGTATTTCTTGTTTTGTTCCTGTGTGATTCGTTCGGCCAATTCGTAGCGCTTCTCTACAATTTTTTCAGTGAATGTCTGTAGACTTTTACTCATTAGCAGCTCCTCGCTCATATCAAAATCATCCATTTCTGTTGTGGAATCATCTTGCCTTACCCATTTTATTATGCAGGCAAAGCATATCCCCTCTCATATCATTGGATGCGGGAGGGGAATTATAGTAGTCAATAGCTATGTTGTTTTCTTTATATTGTACCTATTATAGATATGAAAAAAAAGGGCATTCTTGTCTGAGAGCGTACTCCACCCTCTCAGACGACTGCCGAAAGAAAAAGTTTCGGAAATTTTTTTCTTTTGACGGATTGCCAACCTGTCTCTATCTTGTATATAATTTTTTCTAATTATCAAAACTATATAACTCAGGGGGTACATTAATGAAATTTATGAAGCATGCGGGCATTGTATTTCTTATCATCATCATGGGCTTGCTGGCGGTCGCCTGTAGTAGCAAATCGGAACAGCAAGCAAGCGCTCCAGCCAGAACAAAAGAAGGACAGAGTGCCGCAGAACCAAATAAGAAGGCGTATACGGTTGTGATGCACGCTGAGTTCCCTCCGTTTGAATATATGGATCCAAGCGGAAAGCCGATCGGCTTTGAAGTCGATTTAATAAACGAAATGGCAAAAGAAATGGGCTGGAACGTAGAGATTAAGAACACAAGCTGGGATGGCGTATTTGAAGAAATCAAAAGCGGAAAGGCACAGCTTGCCATATCGGGCATTACGATCAAACCGGAGCGGAAGAAACTGTACTTATTCTCTGAGCCGTATTTCCAGGCCAAGCAGCTTATCCTTGTGCCGAAAGGATCACCGATCAAAACGTTGCAGGATATTAAAGGACATAAAGTCGGTGTTATGACCTCTACCACAGGAGCACTTATCATGCAGGATCTGCTGGGCAAGACGAATAAGGATATTTTGCAGTATGAGGAAATGCCGAGCATGGTCGAAGACTTGTATAACAAGCGAGTTGATGTTGTGGTGGCAGACAATGCATATTTAATGGAACATATGAAAAAGAACCCGAAGCCTGGCTATGTGACGTTTGACGATCCGAATATTCCGAAAGAAAATTACGGTATCATGACCAACAAAGAAAATAAAGAAATGATGAAGCAAGTAAATAAAGCGTTGAAGAAAGTAAAAGCTAGCGGAAAATACGATGAAATCTACAAACAATATTTTGGTGACCTGAAATAAGAAACGCCCCGGCTTATGTAAAAAAGCCGGGGTATTTTTTATTTTCGGTACCGTGCAATGTTTATTTCGAGAACACATGGCTTCCTATTTTTACAGTCACGGGACGGGAGCGGACCCACTGGTTGTCCGTTTTGTCCGGGTTATAAAAAACAAGAGCCGATTGGCTGGGATCTTTTCCGTGCAGCGCTTCCTGTACGGCTGCGATCGTTTCTTTGGATGGTTGTACGTTGTAGATACGTTTATCTAATACGGGAGAATACTGATGATAGCTTTTCCCATTGAATGTATCAACCTGGAAGATAACCGCTTTTAATGTATTGGGCCATTCCGGACTATGCACCCGGTTTAGTACCGATGCTGCCACAGCAATTTTGCCTTCATACGGTTCACCGCCAGCTTCCGCTTCCGTTAGTTGATAGAGCCAGTATAACTCCTCTTGTTTATATCCAGAATTTTCTGTGTCTTTAGACTGCGCAGAAAGTTTCGATGCCGCTTGCTGTGTGGAAAGGGAAACTGTAGCAGGGCTGTTGCCGCTGAGAGTAAAACCGAGTTTTTCGGCCGCATAACGCAGCGGAATATATGTCCCTTCTTTGCGGTCTGTTGTTGTTGTTTTTAAGTATTCTCGTTTCCATGTACCGCTTTGATTCGTGTATATATCTGCGTAGTTTTTGCCAGATGGAAGCCCGATAATCATATCTCCTTTTTTTAAGGTGACTGAATGATAGTTTTCGTTCCATCCTACTTGTACACCTGCATTCATGAAAAATTCCGCAGGTACCATCATGTAATCATTCTGGATAAAGCTGTTTGTATACACCGCTTTTCCGTTAACCGGAACGGGGATGGATGCGGCTTCGGACGGTTGCGCTCCAGCTGCTCCAAGAAGAAAGGTGGTAAGTACTATAGTCATTGCTGTTTTTTTCATTTTCTCCCTCCTTTTCCACTCACTATTGTAAGCGAGTTTAAGAGTCACTTCTATCTATAATATATGGAAAGGATGGAAGATTGATGGAAGTAGCAAATGTTCGGATTGCTGCGTTATAAGTTGTATGCTAGGGTAAAGAAATACTTGTATAGGCGTTTTGCGATATAGGAGTGATGAAGCCCGATGAATGAAGCGGCAGGAAAATGGAGTGAAGAATGGAGAAGCTACATCGAACGAACAAAGGACAAGCGTGTCCCGCAGTTATCCGAGCGCGGCTTTGACTTTCTTTATACGCTCGAATTCAAGGATGCGTCTGTACACTCGTCTAAAAAACTCGCAATGGAGTTTCTCATTGAATGGCGCGGAACAGATTATTGTTTTACATATGAAGATAGCGTCGGCTCGGATTCGTGGAAAGTGTACAGTCAATTAGGCGGACGTTCGTACTGGCAGTCGATCACTGACTTCTTTGGAAGTTATAGTGAGGCAATTGTTATCCGTAGATGCCTTGAACAATTCGGTATAGAGGCGATGGCACGCGACATTCAGGCATACAAGGACACAGCGTTTGAACGTGCCTTTACCGAACGTTTTTCCGGTATGCGTATTGTTGGTACGAAGCGAAGTGGTGAAGATATGTATTTTGTGCTGGAAGACGGGGAAGAGCTGCTTATTACATCATTTTATGAAGTGTGCCGCAAAGAACAGGATAATTCATATCGAAAAGGATAAACCAGTAGAAGAAGTGCTTAATATATAATTAAACGAGCGATTAAAAGAATGAATTTTCTATTTTTATTTTTGTAACGCTCAATCCACCTAAATCAAAAAAAGGCAAAGGTATAGCAGTTTCCACCCGCTTTCCTTTGCCTTTTTTTGATCGTTTGCTTTGCTCTATTTATGTCAGAAGTTTTGCGGTTCGATGTTTCCGCTCAAATTTTATAGCAGGAAGCGAGTATATTCATATCGCTTCTCTTGCATTTGACGCATTTTCTCATCAACGTGTGCGTCGTGAGACATTTGTTCATGGTTTTTCACACGTTTGGAAATCGTTATGGTGAAGAAAATAAAATGAATGGTTAACATGCCTGACTCCTCCTTTACATATTGCAAATAGCGCTGAACGTTTCATGTGTGGCCTTCCTCTCGTAATAGCCAAGCCAGTAAAAAGTTTTCTCGCAACATAGACGTTCCCTCCCTATCATTGTGTAAACAATATAAAAAATGCCGCAGATCCAAACGGGGATCGCGGCACAATGTGTAAAAATAGGCACAAAAAAGCCGCAGATCAACCCTAAAGACCTACGGCATCTCTTATCAAAAAAGTGTACAAGAAGCTCCTGAAGCAACTATATCAGAAACCGTCGAGGTCGAAAAATATTCAATTTGTGAGCCACGCCAACATTACAAAAACCAACAGCGATAGAAAATGTGTTCTGAACTGTCATCATATTTTCCGACCTCCTTTTTCAAATTAATTTCAATTTTCATTATACGTGGAGAACTTTATGTTGTAAATAGATTTATTACATTTTTTTCTTGCTGACTTCGGCTTGTGCCGGCAATTCAGGCAATATAGTATAATTTATGATCCATGAGAGCTCCTTTCTCTTTCGAAAAATCTATAAGCTCAATATAGCATAAGGAGGCAACTATGATACAACCGATTCCTGATCATCTTCGTGAAAATCTTGATGTATTATTTGTTGGCTTTAATCCAAGTTTACGTTCAGGGGAAGTGGGGCATCATTACGCCAACCCGCATAACCGGTTCTGGACGATTCTGCACCGGTCCGGTTTTACTCCGCGTAAATATCGTCCAGAGGAAGACCGGGACTTGCTTGCGCACGGTCTAGGCTTTACGAATATCGTTGCCCGGCCCACACGTAGTGCGGCAGATATTACAAGAGAAGAATACCGGGAAGGACGAATGATTTTGCGCAAGAAAATCGAACGTCTCCGCCCCCGAGCCGTCTGTTTCGTGGGAAAAGGCGTATACCAGGAATACAGCGGGCGGCGCGATGCTGGTTGGGGGAGACAGCTAGAGCCCGTCGTTCCTGGTATACTGGAGTTTGTCGCCCCTTCTTCCAGTGGACTGGTTCGGATGAAGCTCGATGATATCGTGGCAATATACCGCGAGCTAAAAAGGTTACTGGATGAGAAGGAAGGCTAATTTTTCTTTTGTGGAAAAAGCACGAACAACATTATTTTAGCTGGGCTTACGCCTAGGCGTCTGCCACTTCCGAACGTGCAGCCCGCAGGCGGGCAAGCTCTGCTTCTACTTGAGGATTTGGCTCTGCATGCTGCGACACGTATGGTTGATAGGAAAAACGAATGGTACGGCTCGCTTCAGCATCTGCCTCCAGCATCGCAATTTTTTCCTCCATGCGTGAAAATCCTTTTGCAGCACTTTCTGTGTCAATCGAATGGAGCGCCGTATGCATGCTTTTGCTCGTTTTGGCGACACGAGCGCGGGAGATAAGCGTTGCTTTCTTATTGCGCATCTCATAGAATTTGTCCTTTAGCTCCTGCAGCTGCTCGCGCAATTGGACGGTGCGCTGGCGTGATTCTTCCAGCAGGCCTGTATATTCATCTTTCCGTGCCTCGCACTGCTGTTTATCAGTCAATGCTTGGCGAGCGATGGAGTCTTCCCCTTCCGCTACTGCAAGCTCAGCCTGGCGCGTGCGCTTAGCAATTCGACCTTCCGCTTCTTTGATTAGTATTTCCCAATTTTTTTCCTGTGCTACCTGGCGGGCGATGGCTACTTCTGCCTGTGAAATTTCCTGTTCCATGTCCCGCATATATTGGTTAAGCATCGCTACCGGGTTTTCAACCTGATCCAGTACTTGATGCATTGTTGCTGTAGTGATGGTTTCGATTCGTTTAAAAATACCCATTTGTATTTCCTCCCTTATTTTTTGTTGTTAAGTTGTTTTTCCCATTCGTCCAGGGCGTCCATATTGTACATCGGTGCTTGTGGTGTGCTAGAAGGATAGACACTTGGTTCGGTTGATTGCCACCAATCGCCGCCTGTATTTCTCTTCAACATTCTCCATCCTGTTACAAGAAGAAAGCCTCCAATAAGAAGTGGGATTAAGAAGTCGAGGTGCAAGGTGCCCATCAGAATCAGAGCACCGATACCCAGCAGCACCCAGCCGCGCCGTTTGCGGGATTTTCTTTTTTGTTCCATTTTGCTCGTCCTTTCTTTCTTTGTGATTGTGTGGTGTTTTCCTCTACGTCTCTAATGGTACCGTGATAGCAGTTTTGTGAACACTTGCGGCAGATGGATTTTCTCTCCTTCGCGCGGCGGAGAGACATGTCAGACCCAAGCGAGATAAAACCTCCGTCTTCGTCTTGAGAAATGTGATAATGCAGGAGAGTTACATAATTTTCTTTTCTTTCCCTTTTGGTATGATAAAAGGTAGAGTGGACTGCTGACTAAAACAAAAATATAACTGCAGCAGAGAGGAATTTGTAATGAATACTAAACTAATTATTTATCTTGTTTCATTCGCCGCTTTTCTTGGCCCTTTTACGCAAAATATTTATGTTCCTATCCTTCCGGAAATCCAAAAAGACTTTCATACGACTTCCTTTCTTATTAACATGAGTCTTTCTGCGTTTACAGTCACGCTTGCGGTTATGCAGATGGTGTACGGACCCTTAATCGATACGAAAGGAAGACGGCGTATTCTGCTGGCTGGCATTCTTATCTACATAGGGGCTTCTATTGGCTGTGCGTTTTCTCCTTCAGTATCATGGTTTTTGCTGTTCCGTGTATTGCAGGCGGCTGGTATCGCCGCCGGTTCGATTGTAGCTACAACGGTTGTCAGCGATTTATTTGAGGGGAAGCAGCGTGGACGGGCGATGGGAGTTTTTCAGATGCTTGTAGCTCTCGGCCCTGTGCTCGGTCCCGTTATCGGCGGATGGGTTGGCGAACATATGGGTTATTGGGGCGTATTTATGATATTGGCTGTCACAGGAACCCTTACATGGCTCGCAAATGCACGTTATCTTCCGGAAACAAGGCCGAATGACCTTGATGGAGTCACATCTTTTGGCGTCCGGCGACTTTTTTCTGTTATGCTACACCCCATCGGGCTTTCGGTCACTTTGCTCGGTTTTATTCAGTTCTACGCCTTTCACAACTTTTTGGCTTTTCTGCCGCAAATTCTTTCCACAGAGTACGGACTTGGACCGGCAGAAAAAGGATTGGTATTTCTTCCGCTATCGTTGATGATTGTAGTAGGCAGTTATACAGGGGGCCGGCTTCAGGAGAAAATGGAGGCACGTAAAATTCTGATGATAACTTCTTCGCTTCATGCGTTATCGATTGTTTTGTTTATGCTTGCAGTTAAATTCTCATTAATATACGTTATCATCTCGCTTGTTTTGTTTGGCTTATTTCTCGGTCTTTCACAGCCTGTTCAGACCGTATTATTAATGGATGCATTTGCTAAGGAAAGAGCTACGGCGGTTGGTGCGTATAATTTCTTCCGTTTTATGGGGATGGCAGCGGGTCCGTTGTTCGGCAGTATTCTGTATCAGATGCGAAACATATTTTTACCCTTCGGATTTGCGGCAGTTCTTTTCGGAGGTGTTCTTTTTTTTGTTCAGCGGAAGCTACGAATGAAAGCTGCTAAAGCCACACACACATAGGTGTTTTCATCTCATGGAAAAGCTAGGAAAAGCCTGAAACACTACGAGTGTTCAGGCTTTTTTTACTGAATATATTATAGTCAGAAACGTCGAGTGAATTCTCCCGGATTACATCCGAATTGTTTCCGAAACGCTTCTGCAAAATAGCTTGGATTGGAATAGCCTACAGCGCAGGATACTTCATTTACATTCATGCTGCCATTTTGTAATAAAAAGAAAGCTTTCTCCAACCGTTTATTTCGTAAATAACTAAACACAGTCATTCCATATATTTCTTTAAAGCCTATTTTAAGTTTATAGTCATTCAGATGGATTAATCGAGACAATTCGACAAGCGTAGGTGGATTTGTCATGCGTTCAAGAAGAATTTCCCGTGCTTGCCGGATTTTCTGCATATCGCTTTTAGATAGTATCGATAATTCCTGCTTATCATCAAATAAAAAAGACCGAAAAGCCAAAGATAGAAGCTCTAAAGCACCACATTCTATTTCAAAATTTTTGGTATCATGCCTTTCAGCTGCTCTAAGAATCTGTTTTAGGATAACGGAAGCTGATGGATCAATGGCATTCTGAAATATACGGAAAGAATGTCTTCCAAGAATATGGGAAAAATCAATGGTTCTCGTACCATTCAACTCTTCCATAAAGCGATGGAAAGTTGAAACAGGCAGGCCGATACTCAGCATTAAAAGAGGCTGGTGTTCATTCAATTCGAAACAGGCATCCACCTGACGGGTGAATTGTAATGTGTAATTGCCAGGGGCAAATTCGTGCTGAAAATCTGAGCCAACTGTTTTTCTCCTGCCTTGAAGACAATAGTTAAGCTCCACCATGGGTGCTTCAGTGAAAATATTTGCTTTATGTTTTTGATAAAGCTTGTATTTTGAAATAACGATCTCTAAATCAGGACGAGGTACAAAACGTTGAATAGCCCCCTCCCCCATTTGTGGGTGAAGGGCCATTTTTTCCGTCCGGTCTGCCCTTTGTCGCTGTAATTGAAGTTCATCAAAAAAACGATTAAAGTTTTGGTGAAAATCAGTCATGCCCATACATTTCACACCTCAATTGCAATAATATATAAAAATGATAATCATTATCATTTTTATATATTATTATAGTGAATGCCCACTCTTTTGACTACAGCTTGTTTCTCTAGCCCGTAGCAGAGAGCATCAAGAAAAAAGACAGCGGAGTGATTATTAATATAAAAACCTATTCAATCGAAAAAACACAGATTCGCCACAGTGGCTATATATATTCAAATGACTGAAAAAGAGAAACGAGTGGACCGCCACTCCATTTTTTCGGTTACTAGCGACTTTTAAGTAAACATAACATTATTATCGTTATCTATAGAAAGAACTGTCATGGAGCGGGTACCATATTGGGGGCTTTCGATGAATAAAGGCGAAAGAATACGCTCCATCTCTTTTCCTACGCCCGTGTCTGGCAAATCCTTCTCATTAGCTTGTTCCGTATCTATAAGAATATTGAATAATTCTTCTGCTTCCACGTTTTGTTTTTGTAAGGCTTTTGCCAGACGTTTTGTACCTTTTTTTACTTTGGACCATGGCATGTCCAATACATCATTACTTAATCCATGAATGTCCGGTGCGATTTCCTACGTGGAAAAAACCGATCTCCTGTATGTTAGGGAATCGGTTTTTGTCACGCCTGTTGATTATCCATAAGGTGGAGGAAA
>NZ_KE952714.1:1318-3899 GCF_000466385.1 Aneurinibacillus aneurinilyticus ATCC 12856 | reverse complement strand
TTTCACTGGTGCTGTCACCTTCACGTTTAGAAGTAGGAGACTTCTTTCGGAGGGGAGTTAAAACACATGAATGCTTTCAATTTTTCCATAACCAAAAACCACTTCAGTATAAGCTCCCGGGAAATCTGTATTTTTAAAAAGAACTCTTTTTTGCTTAAGTTCATCCTCAATAATACCATCCTTATCCCGGCTCATTAAATCCTTTCCCAATTTCTCTTCAAAGCCGGCACATTCTTCACTAAGAAATACCTCGTTGCTCTTCGTTTGAAGCAGTACGCCTGAATCTTTCCATCCTTTGCTGACAGTAATCGTATCTTTCGTTAACTTAATTCTTCATTCCTCTAATAACAATCGACAGACAAATCACAATATTTACCACCCAAAATTCGTTTGTATATATGTTAGGATAGAACATGAGTTAGCAAACAATACATTCTAGTTTAGGAGTGGTCAAATGAAAAAGCTACTAGCAACCGTCACTATTCTTGGTGCATCTCTACTAACCTTTGGTGCAGGAAGCGCAAGTGCGGCAACCAACTGCCCATTCGTAAACGGAGCACAAAACTTCGGTTCTACACCTGCAGCGCACCAATTGAATTCCGCTAATAATGGAGATCTTAATAACTTAGTTCAACAAATTCTTGGTAACAACAATAAAGAAGTACCGGTTAAGCAATCTAATTCTGCGTCTAATTGCCCGATTCAACTGTTTAATTTTAATTGCCCAACTAAGTAAGTTATAGGCGAATTGAACAACTATTACTACCATATTTTGTGCCTAAAAGAAGACCCCATCAGCCTAAGCAGGTGGGGTCTTCTTTGCGCCCTGGTATTCACTTACTATACCGACGCCGCTACATAATAACTCAACAAATCCAACCCTAAGTCCCAAAGGTCATGAGGAACAATAATTCCTCTTTGGGCGATGTAGGTTGTAGCGCTTCTAGCTTCTTCACCGGCACGTAGGCAACACCGAAGTGATTTTACATATCGAGAACGGTCAATATGGGGTCAAAGTTGAAAACTCGGCAATTATGCCGTTTTTTTCAGCTCACTTGTTTTTCATTTGCTGGTCGCATAGCCGGCACATTCTTCACTAAGAAATACCTTGTTACTCTCCGTTTGAAACAATATGCTCGAATCCTTCCGTCTTTTACCGGCTTGATGACAGGATAGCTGTTCTAGCCCGTAGGATTATTTCCATGTCAAGGGTGTTGATTATCCAGTACGATCCAGAGTGGATCGTACTGAATAATCAACACCCTTGTGTCAAAATATCAAGCGTAACTTATATAGTTATTAATGAATTAAAATGTTAATATTCACCTTAAGAAAACATAAGGATGTGGTTTGTTTATGAAATGTTTTTTGCATTCATTAGCTTTCTCCATCGCACTCAACATCTTGTTTTTTCTTTTTAATGTAGGGAAAGGATTTTTGAACACCTACTTTTATCAACCACAAATGATGGATGCCTATAAAGAAATCAACAATCTAAAGAGTGAGATCACATTCGGTTATACTGCTAGCCTAGGTACATCCATTCTTATTTTGTTCTTTCAGTTAGTAGCCGGAATGCTGATTTATTATTTAGTGAAAAGAACCTTCCTGATTATTAAAAACCGAACACCCTAAATCTCTAATTTTCGCGAAATAGCTGTATTATGAGGCCACCCACCGAGTTTCACCGGTGGGCAACCAATTATTAAGCTGTATCTCCATCTCGCATCCGCTCAACTACACGCGCTTTATACGCTTTGTACTCCCGTGTTAGCTGTCTGATGGAGTCACCCGTTTGCATAGCGACCTTTTTCCAACTACCTAACTTCTTCTTATGCAGCAACTCAGGGAAATTGTGATGGAACGTGGAACTGTTCTCAAGCAATAAATCATTCACCTAATTATCATACTCATTAGACGTAAGTACAGGAGGGGAAAATGAACATCGGATTAGGGGTATTTTGGTCTATTCCTACAATCATTTCCTTGATAGTTGGTATCCTTTTGCTACGTAATACCAAAAAAAAGCTTAAAATATTTGGTTTTATATCTATTTTATTAAGCATCTTTCTATTAATTAATGTTATTCTCTTATTTATGGACACCTTTGAAGTTTAAAGTTTTAAATGTACAAGATCCGGTTCGATAAACACATAAACCATAAAAAGAGCAGTCAATCTGAGTTCATCCAGAAAGGCTGCTCTTTTTGTGTGTTCATAAACTCATTGTAATCGTATATAGATTTTCGTTTGGATAAATATCTTTTATATAAATCGCGATTAAGAATTCAACAAATGAACGTTTGCAATGCGTGACAGTACCCTTTCCAGGTTTTCTTCTATGTAATGAGTAAAATCATCAATGGCTTGTGCGATCGAAGCTTGTGTAGGATGAAAACGATTGGCGATGACGACTTCCTTTAGCCATTTCCATATGTGCTCGACCGGATTCAAATTGGGCGAGTAAGGCGGCAGATCGATACAGAAAAGTCGCTCCCGATTCGCTTCAAAAAAAGGCTGCAGCTCTTCTGCTTTGTGGATACGGGCGTTGTCCATGATAAGGATGGCACGTTTGCCTTCGT
>NZ_KE952714.1:818-1218 GCF_000466385.1 Aneurinibacillus aneurinilyticus ATCC 12856 | reverse complement strand
TGCCGAATAAACCCACATAGGCATGATGACCATACGTAGGGATGCATCTTTGTTTGCCTCGTTCGTTCCAGGTGGCATGAAGCACTTGATAGGCACGAATTCGACTTTCATCTTCATAAATCAATACGTCGTTATCGGTGAGGTTTTTTTTATCCAGTTCATCTGTTGGACAAAAACCTCCTGCTTCTCTTTGTTGGCTTTCGTCAGCGTATAGGTAGGCCGTGTGTAACGCAGGTTTAGGCGATGAAGCAAATCCGTAATCCCGCTTCGGCTCATGGTAACGGCGAACTTGTCTTCAATTACGTACTGTAAAATGCGTGTATTCCAGCAAGACTCCAGACCAAATCCTTCTTCTGCGGGTGTGCTTTCCACAATCATGCGCTTCAGTTCCTGTTGTTCC
>NZ_KE952714.1:0-718 GCF_000466385.1 Aneurinibacillus aneurinilyticus ATCC 12856 | reverse complement strand
CCGGTAGTAAAATTTTTGACATAAGTAGACACACTGTCTCGATGAAGACCCAGGAACCGAGCGACATCCACACCTTTCTGGCCTTCCATGACCAGACGAACTGCCATACACGATGGCGAAGTTTCACCGTTTGAAGCGTACGTTCGTATGTGCGCAGCGCCTC
Source organism: Aneurinibacillus aneurinilyticus ATCC 12856 (assembly GCF_000466385.1). GTDB lineage: Bacteria > Bacillota > Bacilli > Aneurinibacillales > Aneurinibacillaceae > Aneurinibacillus > Aneurinibacillus aneurinilyticus. The sequence goes on along the minus strand of NZ_KE952714.1, from coordinate 555 downwards.
GACTGTCCAGCCATGATTACAGGTGATTTTTAACGTTCTCATTACGTATCGTCTCCTTGTCCGTTGGTTTTAGCACCCGTATAGACAATTTTCAGGAGACATAAGCATGCAGAAAAGCTAATCGCGATTTATATAGCAATGATAATGCTGTTGCAGCGACTACTAATTTCTTTTTCATTTACTTTTTTCCCTTACTATTGGAAATATCACCTCTAAATTAATATAAATAAATCCAAAAAATGTAAAATTAATTAATTAATTTTTTACAATTGTGGAAATAACCTATATACTTGAATGTAGCTTTGCATTTGCAATAGTATACATTTTATTCTTGAGGGGAGGATGTTTACATTGAAATTTTTAACTAAACCTAGTGTAATTGTGTTTATAATTATATTTTTGCTTTTGGTTATAAATATTGTACCAGCTGGCCAAAGTGCTACTTCTATTTTGTTAACTCTTATATCAGTTTTTCTAGTTAGCTTTATAATTGTGTTTGTGGCAATCTAAAAATGTAGCGCTTGGCAATTAATTTGTGTAGCCCTTTCGGGCATA
>NZ_KE952713.1 GCF_000466385.1 Aneurinibacillus aneurinilyticus ATCC 12856 | reverse complement strand
TTTCGGTGAAAATTGCTATTTTGCAAAACGCTCATTTAAAATTATAAAAGAGATACAAAGTATGGAAAATATAACAAACTGTTTTTTTATCAAAGTCCTCACTCCAATTAGGATATGTATAAATTATATTTCATATATAGAATCATTTTTGTATATCAAGGTAAGAAGAAAAAGTGTATCACGATATACCTTTTGAAATAGCAGAGTATATAAATAAGGGGATGTAAATAAATATATTATTAGATTAAGTATTTATTATTAACAACATCCACCCTTTTGGTTAGGGTATTTATTAATCTGTGTACTACCATCTTGAAATCGTACCTCTTCAAAATAGTCCCATGTCCAAGTTGGCTTATCCTCCCAGCTGTAAGGACGACAATCTATACTTTGATCGCAAACTTTTGTGCTACTCCAGCTCCTTATTACTGTACCACTACCAACTCCTAACGGAGATATCTGTGACTGTTCTGTTTGTTCTATTTGTTCTGTTTGTTCTGTTTGTTCTGAAGCATAAACACTATGCATTCCCATTTGTCCAATTAATGCGGCTGTAAGTAATACTCCACTTAAAATTTTTTAAATAATATATTCGTCGCATTTACATCCCCAAGACATACTGAGCTTTACCATTCAAAATTGGTGATTTTCTCAATTAGCTTTCTATTCTCATCAATTCCTATTTCTATTTCAACAATTTTATTATTATCATCAAGTAGTAGCATAGTAGGTGTTATATTAGTTAGACGAAATTTATCATTTAACAAGCGATACTGTCCTTTCATATTTTTATAGCGTTTGAAAGAAATTTTCTTTCTATCTTGATATATAACAATTGGATCAATTCCCTGCTTCTGTAGATAAGCAGCGAATTTATCAAAGTATTCCTTCTTTTCATTACATATTTGACATCTTGTAGAAATAATAAAAATGACTTTTTTACGTTTCCCCAAACTATTAAAATCTATTACTTTATTATTTTCTGCTTCCAATTGCACGTTTGGAAATGGTTCATTTGCAACTAAGTCCATTGCAGGTCGTATATCTTTCATGTTTTTTGATTCATAATAAGATACTCCTAAATAGATTCCTATACTAGTTACTACTATACAAATAAGAATAATTATATTTCTATTCATACTTAAGTCTGCCCCCTTGTTTTCTCTATCATTACTATAAGGACAAACCCCATAAGCATAATAATGTTTTTTAAAATGTCTCTAAATCCAATTTGATGTAGTTCATCATCTCCGATACATCCACAACCATTAACTAAGACTTCCCCATATTTAGTTAACAGAATGATAGTAAAGACTGTTATTAATAGTGAGCCGAAGCCACTACTAATCTTCCAAAAATCAGATTTAATTAACAGCAAAACAAGTCCAATTTCACTCACTACTACTACAAGAGAAGTTAATAATAACCTTCCTTCTCCTACAATTCCATAACTTAATACAACACTTTTATACTTTTCCCAATTAATAATTTTCCATATAGCACTGTATAAAAAAATACATATGAAAATGCATCTAATTAAAAAGGATATTTTCCCCATGTCCCTCCTCCTTTTTTTACCTCTTAATTCCCTATTAAATACATATATGTTAATTTACTATTTATTATACAAAGAAATATTTCACATTTAAAGGTAAAAAATACCTATAAGAGAAAAAATTGGTATTGATTTTAAAAAGTTACTTATAATAGGATATCGATTGGGTATTTAAGGAATTTATAAGTGGTTACTACGAATTCTCTATGAGTGGGAAGAACAACGAAGCAAGTGTCCAAAAGCATATTTTTGAGTATATCGAGCTTCTAAAATAGAAAACAAATCTTTTCTTTAAACGAATACTTTATACTCAAACAATACGAACGTACATTCTACAGAACTGCACCATTATCTTATCTCTATATATCCAATCTATTGACAAATATCCAGGTTCGGGACAACCCTCGATACCTACGGCCATGTACTGAAGATCACCGATCAGGAAGCAGCAGACGTACTAACAGGCATGCTGAACAATAAAAACGATAACAAACAATCATTCGGTCAGTAATGCATAGAATCATCTCTTATCACGCCATATCACGTTATATCTGTCACCAAATTGTCCCCAACAAGCTTGTTATATATCTGAGCATTTTGCATAATTCAATTTTACGCCGAGAGTTACAGAACTTTTGATTTAAAACAAGCTGGAAAATGAACTTAAAAATGGGGGGATCCCAAAAATGGGCAGACCTGCAGAATTTTCGTTTTTGCGTTTGTTAAGCCACCGCTTTTTTCTGGTTATTTGCCACAGCCAACGCGGATGCAAGTAATACAATCGCATTCAGATATTGATGGGTTTTTACTTTCTCGATGCCCCAGATATGCATGTCATCAGCGGTTAAGTGTACTTTCATTCGAGAGTTACATCGCTCAACGCTTGTTCTTTCGTTGTAAAGTTCTTTCCAGCGTTTCGTGTCTCGATGGGGACTGCAATATCGGCGGAGATCTTCGTTCACGTCGATCTTGACGACCATCCCATAGTTGGAGGAAGAACACGCTGCCATGCCAAGTAGACAATTAGCTTTGCCAGTTGCATGGGGACAGCGGAATTTCAATTGATTTCCGTCTACTCCCCAGTAGGTCATGGCAAAACCCATGGAACAGCATGGTGTTCCGTTCGATGTCATTCCGGAAGGTGGCTCCTTCTCGTTTCGAAGATTCATAGGAATGATCGCTTGTGCTTTCAAATTTCGGGCTGTCTCGTAGTTTTTAAGTTGGTCGTACCCGGCATCTAGCACAAAGAAGTTGACTTTGGTTTTACCGGCTACCTTTTCCATTAGCTTTGGTGCCAAATCGCCGTCATTGACATGAGCCGGCGTCACGTCAAGGGCCATCGGCAGTTCGCTCTTCGTATCGAAAGCGAAGATCTACATCCAGACGACGATATAAGCCAGAGAACGCATCGATATTTTCTAAAGGCGCCGCAAGCAAGGCACGAAGTATCCCTTGTCTGCAGTGACCGTCAGCGCCATGGAGGGATCGGCTTCTCAGTTCCTTGGCGTAAGGACGTAGGTCAAGAGCGCCGAAAAAGATTGGCAATCGCTCTTTCGATTCTAATTTTTGCAGTTCCTCAAAGGAAAATAGACTTTCTTGTAGAATATACAAAGTGACTTCCTCCATCCTTGGTTTTTTGGTTTGGTCACCGAAAAACTTCTACAAGTTGGGGTGAAGTCCCTTTTTTATGTCTAGAAAACCTTGTACCCCAAGGGCTCAGATTTTTGCAAAATGCTCGATATAAGAAAAAGGATAGCGCTCTTTTCTCTTTAAGAATAGTGTTCTTCACTTGATGGATGTGGGTTGATGGCAAAAAATAAGCAACTCAGCTATTTCTTTACCCAAACAGCCTTTCAAAGTTTTTAGAAAGTCCTATATGATCATTCTAACCCTTTTTGTAATATTCCTTCATCACCTCTGCAG
>NZ_KE952712.1:1183-48810 GCF_000466385.1 Aneurinibacillus aneurinilyticus ATCC 12856 | reverse complement strand
TTATTAAATCGAAAAGAAATCTTTTCGGGCCCCGTGAAAGTATTCGGCATTCGCTACAAAGCGATCCGTCACTTTCGTGGGTACTTTATACTCGCACACATTCGAGTGTTACTGTTCAGTTTTCAAGGAACTTGTTTTGTGTTACGCCGTTTTTTAGCGGCGACTTTTATATCTTATTACATTTCAAAAACAATTGCAAGCTTTTTTTAAAAGTTTATTTAAGTTTTCTTTTCACTTCCAAGTTAAACTTAGCAGCGACAAAAATTAATATACTACTTTTTATATGACTATGTCAATTACTTTTTAAAAATAAAATAGAGAAGACAACGCCTTGCTCATGCCGTCTTCTCTATTTATATTATCAATATCGTTATTCCTCGATTGCTTCTGGCTCTTCAAGTATTTCGCTTTTTACTTCTTCAATTCCATCTTCCGTACCTTCGACTTCTTCCGTTATTTCCACTTTAGCTACTGTAGCTACTTCTTCCTGTTCCCCAAGACGAATCAATTTAACACCTTGTGTATTCCGTCCCATAGAAGAAATATCATTTACACAAAGACGAATGATAATACCTGCTGATGTCACCAGCATTAAATCATTCTTCTCACTTACTACTTTCAAACCTACAATAACACCGTTACGCTCCGTTAAATGAAGTGTCTTAATTCCTTTTCCGCCCCGCGTTTGGAAGCGATAAGAAGAAAGCGGCGTCCGCTTACCATAGCCGAGTGATGTAACAATTAAAACATCCGCATCCGTCTCAGCAATATCCATATCAATCACTTGATCATCATTGCTTAAATGAATACCCTTCACACCCGTAGCGGAACGTCCCATGATACGTACATCTTTTTCAGAGAAAAGGATGGACATCCCTTTTTCTGTTCCAATAATGATATTCTGCTCGCCATCCGTCAGACGGACACTGATTAACTCATCATCATCGCGCAAGTTAATGGCAAAAAGGCCAATTCGACGAATATTGCTAAAAGAAGTGAGATCAGAACGTTTAACGATACCCTGCTTGGTGGCAAAGAATAAATAATGGTTTTCTGTAAATTCTTTTATCGGGATTACCGTCTGGATGTACTCACCCTGCTCAATTTGTAACAGGTTGATAATCGGAATTCCCTTGGCGGTACGTCCTAATTCCGGAATTTCATATGCTTTTAAGCGATATACTTTCCCTTTATTCGTAAAGAAAAGAAGGTAGTGGTGGGAATTAGTAGTGATAAGATGCTGGGCAAAATCATCTTCACGCGCCCCCATCCCCTGTATACCACGCCCACCGCGCTTTTGCGCACGGTACGTATCCACTGGCAACCGCTTAATGTAGCCACGATGAGTAAGAGAAATGACGACTTCTTCCTGCGGGATTAAGTCTTCATCTTCGATATTATTCATATCGACCGTAATCTCAGTACGGCGCTCATCACCGTATTTTCCCTTGATTTCGGTCAACTCTTCATTTATTATGGCCAAAATTTTATTCTCGTCGCCAAGAATTGCTCGCAATTCCTCGATAAGCGAGGATAGCTCATTATATTCGTCGGTCAAACGCTCAATAGATAGACCTGTTAAAGCCTGCAAACGCATATCAAGAATCGCGTTCGCCTGCTCAAGCGTAAAACCAAGCGGGACTTCTCGTCCCTTCATCGCAAATGAATCAGCCATTAAGAAACCACGCGCTTCTTCCCGGTCGGAAGCGGAACGGATTGGTCCTTCGCGGTCAACTAAGTCATCCACGATATCGATGGCTTTCAGCAAACCTTCTACAATGTGAATTCTTGCTTCCGCTTTCCGCAGATCATATTCCGTCCTACGACGAATGATTTCTTTCTGGTGTTCCAAATAATAATAAAGCATTTGTTTCAGGTTTAGTATGCGTGGTTCATTGTTTACCAATGCGAGCATATTAATCCCAAAGCTTGTCTGCATAGCGGTATGTTTATATAAATTGTTGAGTACGATCTGCGGATTCACATCCCGGCGCAGATCGATTACAATGCGCATTCCATTGCGATCAGATTCATCGCGCAAATCAGTAATGCCTTCCAACTTTTTCTCACGTACCAGCTCGGCAATTTTTTCGATTAGACGTGCCTTATTCACCTGATACGGTATTTCCGATACGATAATCCTAACTTTATTTCTGTTTTCTTCAATTTCAGCTTTTGCACGAATAATGACAGAGCCTCGTCCCGTTTCATAAGCTCTACGAATACCGCCTCGTCCCATAATCAAAGCACCTGTCGGAAAATCCGGGCCAGTAATCAATTCCATTAAATCCCGATTCGAACAATCAGGGTTTTCAATCAAATGCAAGACTCCGTTAATTACTTCCGTAAGATTATGGGGAGGAATATTTGTTGCCATCCCAACTGCAATACCTGCTGCACCGTTTACGAGCAGGTGTGGAAGGCGCGCTGGCATAACCAGCGGTTCCTGCTCATTACCGTCATAGTTCGGACCAAAGTCAATCGTATCTTTTCCAATATCCCGCATCAGTTCGGTCGCGATTTTTGACATCCGTGCCTCTGTATAACGCATAGCTGCCGCCGAATCGCCGTCTACCGATCCGAAGTTGCCATGTCCATCCACCAACGGATAGCGATAGGAGAAATCCTGCGCCATCCGAACCATCGTTTCGTATACTGCCGCGTCGCCGTGTGGATGATATTTACCGATGACATCTCCGACGATACGCGCCGATTTTTTATACGGCTTATCTGGGGTTACGCCCATCTCGTTCATCGCAAACAAAATCCGACGGTGAACAGGCTTCAGACCATCACGAACATCTGGAAGAGCGCGGCTTACAATTACGCTCATCGCATATTCGAGGAATGACTCGCGCATCTCCTGGTTTATATTAATATCGATAACATTAGATTGTTGCTCGGCCATTAAACTACCTCCGTCGTTCAACGTTTATTAGGCCCTCTCACGACAGGTCGCAATCTTTTTGCCCATAAGCTTTATTATACCATTTATCTCCGATTAGGGACAAAAATAAGCCCTCTTACGAGAGAAGAAGGCTTATTTTTTATTAAATATCGAGATTTCGTACTTTTTTTGCGTTTTCTTGAATGAAATCGCGTCGTGGTTCGACTCTTTCTCCCATCAGCATCTCAAAAATTTCATCCGCCTGCATCGCATCCTGTAGTGCTACACGAAGCAGTGTGCGACTTTCCGGATCCATTGTCGTCTCCCACAATTGCTCTGGATTCATCTCGCCCAAACCTTTATACCGTTGAATATTCGGCTCTGGACGCGTAGGGGACTCTGCACGAATTTTGTTCAATTCATCATCATTATACGCATAGCGCACCACTCGGCCCTGCTGGAATTTATACAATGGCGGCTGCGCTATATATACATATCCATTTTCCACCAGAGGACGCATATACCGATAGAAGAAAGTAAGAAGCAACGTACGAATGTGAGCGCCATCTACATCGGCATCCGTCATAATAATAATCTGATGATACCGTGCCTTGGCGATGTCGAAGTCTTCTCCAATCCCCGTACCAAGCGCAGTAATAATGGCTCTAATTTCCGCATTGGACAGAATCTTATCCAACCGTGCTTTTTCTACATTTAGAATCTTACCTTTAAGCGGCAGAATAGCCTGGAATTTACGATCCCGTCCCTGTTTGGCCGAACCGCCGGCGGAATCACCCTCGACGATATACAATTCGCTAATCGACGCATCTCGACTGGAACAGTCGGCTAATTTACCCGGCAAAGAACTAAATTCCAAAGCATTTTTGCGTCGGGTTAACTCTCTAGCTTTTCGGGCAGCTTCCCGGGCTCTGGACGCCGTCAAGGACTTCTCTACAATCCGCTTCGCCTCTTGTGGATGTTCCTCTAGGTAAATAAAGAAGTGTTCAGCAAACAGAGACTCCGTTATGCCGCGCGCCTCACTATTCCCCAGCTTTGTTTTTGTCTGTCCTTCAAATTGCGGGTCAGGGATTTTTACACTAATAATCGCAGTCAATCCTTCACGCACATCATCGCCCATCAGGTTATCGTCCTTTTCTTTCAGGAGATTATGCTTACGGGCATAATCGTTAATAACACGAGTTAGTGCACTTTTAAAACCGGATTCGTGCGTACCGCCTTCATGCGTATGGATATTGTTCGCATACGAATAAATATTGCTTGCGAACGAATCATTATACTGGAGAGCGATTTCTACCATCAATCCATCTTTCTCCCCTTCAAGGAAAATCGGAGGTTCATGCAGCTTTTCTTTATTTTTATTTAAGTATTCGACAAAAGAAAGAATGCCGCCTTCGTAATGGAATTCCTCTTCTTTGCCTATCCGTTCATCATGAAGGGTAATTCGTACACCACGGTTCAAAAAAGAAAGCTCACGTAACCGTTTTTGTAGTATTTCATAATCATACACAATCGTTTCGGTAAAAATCTCCGGATCAGGCATAAAAGTCACTTTTGTACCGGTATCCTCTGCTTCACCTGCGATTGTTAATTCATCAACCGGCTCACCTATTGCAAAATGCTGGATATACCGTTTACCATTCCGTTTTACTTCGATGGTAAGCTTTTTGGAAAGGGCATTTACTACCGATACACCTACACCATGCAAGCCACCAGATACTTTATATCCTTCTCCGCCAAATTTACCACCGGCATGCAAAACAGTAAGAACGGTTTCTATTGTTGATTTCCCGGTTTTCTCATTAATCTCGGGTGGAATGCCGCGTCCATTATCAGTTACAGTAATGCTATTATCTTCATGCACATAAACGTGTATATTATCGCAGTACCCGGCAAGCGCCTCGTCAATACTATTATCCACAACTTCCCATACAAGATGGTGTAATCCGCGGCTGCTTGTGGAACCGATATACATACCCGGACGCTTTCGTACCGCCTCTAGACCTTCAAGGACCTGAATTTGGCTTGCTCCGTAATTGTTTTGTGTATTTTCTGCCATATAAGCCTCACCTGCTTTCCAAGAAATTAGCACGACGCTTTAACGTCAGCGACGAAATTGGGGAACAGTATATTTTATCTGCTGTCACTACGTATGATTTTGTCTGTTCGCTATCCAACATAACTATACGGCCGCCCTCCTCTGCCTTCTGCAGAAATTGCCGGGTAATTTTAGAGGATTGCTTCATGTGAAAATCCAGGATTGTGATGACGTCTTTGGCTCGTACAACCATTTCGCCGCCCAAATGAATAAACATGTTCTTCCTCCTTATGTGTCCCGTGTAATAGTTCCTTGCTTCACCCGGTAAATAGCCGCCTGCTGTAACGTCTGGTGATACAGGCCCTCTACCCCGGTCGTTGTAACAAATGTTTGGACCCGGTCCTTAATATTCTGCAAAAGATGCGACTGCCGATTGGCATCCAACTCAGACAACACATCGTCAAGAAGGAGCAAGGGATATTCTCCTACCTCTTGGTGGATGAGTTCGATTTCCGCTAATTTTAGTGAGAGGGCGGTTGTACGCTGTTGTCCCTGTGATCCGTACTGATGTACGCTTATACCATTAACAAAAAAATGAATGTCATCCCGATGGGGTCCTGCTAAACTGGTGCCACGGGCGATTTCGCGGTCTTTGATGGAGGTAAGATGACGATAGGTAGCTTCTTCTGCTTCACTTTCTGACATCTCGGCAGTAACAGGCAGCGTACTTTCATAGGAGAGGGTTAGCGTCTCTTTCCCTTCCGTAATCTGTGCGTGAATTTCTTGGCCCCATTTTTCCAGTTTATCCATAAAGATAAATCGTTTGTGCAACACTTTGGCCGCCAGCTGCGCCAACTGTACGTTGTAAATATCCAGCATATCACCAAATGGCTTGCCCATCTGAAGTTCTTTCATTGCTTGGTTACGCTGATGAACCAGCTTTTGATACTGCAAAGTATGATACAGGTAAGACTTAGATACTTGACCGATTTCCATATCAAGAAAACGTCGTCGAACATTAGGACTGCCCTTTACGATACTCAAATCTTCTGGAGCAAACATGACAACATTCATCGCGCCAATATAATCGCTCAGTCTTCGCTGTTCCAATTGATTAACCTTAGCTTTCTTACCTTTGGAAGTTAGCTGGATATCTAAATGTATCGGCCCAATCTGTCGGTCTGCCCGGCAGGATAAGCGGGCAAATGGAGCGTTCCACTGAATAAGTTCTTTATCCTTGCCTGTTCTGTGTGATTTCGCCATTGCCAGTACATAAATAGACTCCAGCATATTCGTTTTTCCCTGTGCATTTGGTCCAACGAACAGTACAATTGGAGCATCGAAATGTACATGGACATGATCGAAGTTTCTATATTGTGTTAGTTCTAATTCCTTTAGTATCAAACCGTCTTCCCTCCCGGCCCATACGCTATACTGTACAAATCAAGCATACCGGTGGTTACTCTTCGGCTTGACGCGAAACTTCATACATGCCGAATCCCTCTACGTACACCACATCTCCATTATACAACTTTTTGCCTCGACGATTCTCTGCTTCTCCATTTACTTCGATATATGTTTCAGCAAGGAAAAACTTTGCTTGTCCGCCTGTATCAATAATCTCGGCCAATTTCAGGAATTGGCCGAGGGGAATATATTCAGTCGCAATCGTAACTTGTCGTTTATTCATAAGTAATAACCCGCTCTCTACTGATTTGTTCTGACAGGCAGGATAAGATGTAGGATCCAGTCATGTTCCGTCGGACGAATAATGAACGGGCTCATAGCTCCGGTAAATTCGACGCGAATTTCACCGCTGTCTACTGCCCGTAGAGCGTCGATCATGTACTTCGCATTAAATGAAATCTTTACGTCCTCTCCGTCTACGGAAGAAGGAACAACCTCCTCCGTCACTTTACCAACCTCAGGCGTATTGGATGAAAGCTCTACCACACCGTCGGGACGGGTAAATAAACGAACCACATTGCTTTTTCCGTCCCTTGCTAATAAGCTTGCCCGTTCGATCGCTCCAAGAAACTCTTTGGTAGATAAAATTATTTCTGTTTTCATATTTTGTGGAATGATGCGGCTCGTATCCGGATATGTACCATCCAAAATGCGAGAATAAAAAAGTACATGATTCACTTTTACAAGAATTTGGTTGTCCGTAATAACAAGATCTACTAATTGGTCATCATCTGGCAGGATTTTGCTTAGTTCAATCAGGCTTTTACCTGGAATAATGATATTATCAAAGCTTAATCCTGATGCGGATTCAACCGTCGCTTTTCTTGTTGTTAGACGATGACTATCTGTTGCCACAAAAGAAAGAAGCCCATCCGACAAGTTCCACATGACACCTGTCAAAATTGGACGTGTCTCGGTAGTAGCTACTGCAAAAACAGTTTGACGAATCATCGTCTTGAGCAGGTCAGCAGGAAGGCTTAATATCTTATCCTCTTCTATCTGAGGCAAACGTGGATAATCTTCAGCATTCATCCCATTCAAATTAAACTCTGAGCGGCCAGAAGAGATGGTCGTAATAAAGCGATCGTTTACAGATACTGTTACTTGTTCACCCGGTAATTTTCGCACGATTTCCCCCAAAAAACGGGATGGAAGCACGATGCTTCCTGGCGTGATGTTCTCGATCCATTGATGCTCACCGGATTCCATTGGGATGTATTGCTCAATAGAGACATCCGAATCACTTGCAGTCAATGTAACACCGTCCTCGTGCACGACGATTTTAATACCTGTAAGAATCGGAATTGTCGTTCTGGATGATACAGCTTTGCTTACTGTATTAATCGCATTTGTCAGCTGGTCTCTTTGAATCGTGAACTCCATTGTGTCCCCCTCTAGGAATTTTACTTGTCATTTTATCATATACTTATAATTTATTCTTTTTTAAAACATAATAATAGTAATAGGGCCAGTGGATATGTGAATAAGTTGCATGAGAAAAGAAACATAGCCTATACACATGTGGATAACTTTGTGTACAGGCTATGTTGATTATTCACATTTATGCACAGGTTCAACTCAAAAATTAACGTCCGTTTTTTATTGTATCAATAAGTTCTTGAACGGTAGCTTGCATCTGGCGATCGCTCTGCAAGATTTGTGTGATTTTTTCATGCGCATGAATCACTGTTGTATGATCGCGTCCTCCGAATTCTTCTCCAATTTTCGGAAGGGAGTAATCGGTAAGCTCTCTTGATAAGTACATGGCTATTTGCCGTGGAAAAGCGACCGATTTTGTACGCTTCTTTGCTTTAAAATCCTCCATCTTGAGGTCGAAGTATTCTCCTACTACCTGTTGGATGACAGCGATATTAATAATGCGTGGCTTGTTGGAAGGAATAATGTCTTTTAATGCTTCCATGGCTAATTCCGTATCGATGTCTCTATTAATTAAAGAGGAATACGCAACGACGCGAATCAACGCCCCTTCTAGTTCGCGAATATTCGTATCGATTTGATTGGCGATATACACCATAACTTCGTTAGGGATTTCTAGATTCTCAGCTTTCGCCTTTTTACGTAAAATCGCAATCCGTGTTTCCAAATCTGGTGGTTGGATATCAGTAATGAGTCCCCACTCGAAGCGAGAGCGTAATCGATCTTCCAATGTTGGAATTTCTTTTGGCGGCCGATCACTTGAAATGACGATTTGTTTGCTTTCCTCATGCAGTGCATTAAACGTATGGAAGAATTCCTCCTGGGTTTGTTCCTTGCCTGCCAGGAACTGAATATCATCAATTAGCAGAATATCGACATTGCGGTATTTGTTGCGAAAATTAACAGTTTGATTGTCCCGGATCGAGTTGATGAATTCATTAGTGAACTTCTCAGAAGAAAGATAGACGACACGTGCATCTGGCTTCTGTTCTAATACATAGTGGCCAATCCCGTGCATAAGGTGTGTTTTACCCAGCCCTACGCCCCCATAAATAAAGAGCGGATTGTAAGCCTTTGCAGGTGCTTCGGCGACTGCAAGGGAGGCTGCATGCGCAAAACGATTACCCGCTCCGATGACGAATGTGTCGAATGTATATTTCGAATTCAACATGGTTTGCGGGTAATCGTCATGTAAGTTGTTGCGATTTGCTTTTGATGACGGAACCGAGTCAATATCATTCTCGTTTTGCTGGGAGTTTGAGGTGGGAATCACAAACTTAATCGTAATAACTTTGCCGGTTACCTCATACAATGTTTCAGAAATGAGTTCGGAATATCTGGATTCCAGCCAATCCCGGGTAAATTCGTTTGGAGCCGTGATCAAAAGTGTGCTGTCGTCAAGCGACGAAGCTTTCGTCGCTTTTAGCCAAGTTTCAAAGCTGGGTTTGCTGATTCGGGTTTGTATATGTGAGAGTGTTGTGTCCCAAAGTTCGTTCACGTTGGTAACCATGAGTCTCCTTCCTTCTCCTTCCCATATTCGGTCTTCCGGCACGCTGTTGTCGGATTCTCTCTTTTTTAAAGAAGAAGTATGTGTTGCGTAGTGGATGGCAAACTAAATCGTTGTGGATAACTATCCTTCGATTTTCCTGAGAAAAATAGAAGGGTTTGCCATGGATTTCAACAAAATCCCCAAAGATGTGGATTGTTTGTCCACACACAGTTGAAAATGTCCACAGTTTTATCCACATGCTGTGGATAATTAACGCATCTTCTTGCAGTTATCCACCGGTTAAAACAAAATTATGATAGCAGATAAAACTTCTATCCGCAATGATTTTTTCTTACTTATCCACAAACTCTACAAGTTGTGTATAAAAGATATTCACACCACTAGATTTTGTGAGTATCTAGCGGAGAAGATTGTAGATAACTGAATCTGGGAAATAATTTTATGCACAATAGGCTTGGGAAATAAAAAAATGTGGATAATGAAGTTTGACTTGACAGTCTATCGGGGGGATATATATAATAATCTAGACTGTCTATAATATGATAATTTTGGATGGAACCTTCCCAAGGAGGTGGATATAATGAAACCGACTTTTAACCCGAACAATCGTAAGCGTAAAAAAGTTCATGGCTTCCGTGCCCGTATGAGCACAAAGAACGGTCGCAAAGTTCTTGCGAACCGTCGTAGAAAAGGAAGAAAAGTATTGTCAGCATAAGGCCACTCTTACAGTGGCCTTTTCTACCGTTTTATTGCAACATAAAAGAGGATAGAATAGCAGTAAGGAGTGTGTCCCTTGTATCGCAAAAATCGTTTGCGAAAGAATGAGGAATTCCAGATTGTATTCAAACAGGGCACTTCCGTTGCGAACCGCCAGTTCGTCATCTATTCCTTAAAGAAAGAAGGGCAGGAGGACTTCCGGCTGGGGGTCTCCGTCAGCAAAAAGATGGGGAACGCGGTGACTCGTAATCGGTTGCGGCGTACCATTAAGGAAGCTATTCGTTTGCGTGCGAACGAAATTAAGCAGGATCTCGATTTTATCGTGATCTGCCGACTGCCGGCTGTAGAGTTGGAATTTCATCAATTTAAAGAAAGCCTGTATCACTGCATGAGAAAAGCCCAAGTATTTAAAGGAATGAAAAAGGGGAAAAACACATCTTCATAACGCATGTTCAGAAAGTTTTCATTTTTTCTGTCCGTTCAGTATACTAGATGAAAATACATACGTTGCAAGGAGGAATTTTCTTGCTTCCCAAGCGATTGAAAATAGCGTTGCTTTTTGTTTTGATCGCTATATTTTCCGCAGGATGTACTGCCGCTAATCCTAATAATCCGCTACCGATTAATCCGGAAGGCGGAATTTGGGACAAGTTTTTCGTGTATCCACTTTCCTGGATGCTGCAAAAATCAGCGGAATTTGCCGGCGGGAGCTATGGCGTTGCGATTTTGATTGTAACCGTTCTTGTTCGCCTAGCCATTTTACCATTAATGGTAAAACAAATGAAAAGCAGTAAGAAGATGCAGGAACTGCAACCTGAGATGATGAAGTTGCGTGATAAGTACAAGAATGATCCGCAGCGTTATCAGCAGGAGATGATCAAGCTTTATCAGGTGCATCAAATTAATCCGCTTTCCGGCTGTTTACCGATTATAATTCAGATGCCGATCCTGCTTGCTTTTTATCATGCGATTATTCGTACGGGTGAGATTCGCTCTCACGACTTTCTATGGCTGCAGCTAGGCGCCAAAGATCCATTTCTGCCTGTTCTTGCAGCTGCGACGACATATTTACAACAATGGATGATGATGCGGAATAGCCCGGCAACTGCCGCTAATCCGCAGATGAAGATGATGCTTTATCTTATGCCAGTAATGATTCTGGTCATTTCCGTTACACTTCCGTCCGCCTTGTCGTTATACTGGGTATACGGAAACATTTTTATAATTGCTCAGACGTATTTCCTTTACCGTAATACTGCCCCTGTCGAAAGTACGACTCCTAAACCTAAAGGAGGAAAAAACAAGTGAAAAAGGTGACGGCAACGGGAAAAACGGTGGAAGCTGCGATTCAGTCGGCTTTGCAACAGTTGCAGGCGACACGTGACATGGTAAAATACCACGTGCTTGAAGAGCCGAGTAGAGGATTCTTCGGTTTAATCGGCGTTCGTAATGCAAAAGTGGAAGTCATTCTACAGGATGAACCAGCGAACAATGAAGATATGGCTGTCGTACGAGAACCGTCTGTAAGTGAGCCTGTGCCTGAACCTGAACTAGCAACAGCCGTTTCTTTATCGGAAGAAGAAACGGAAGAGCTGCCGATTCGGGCAGTAAAGGTAGATGCAATCCGTCAAGGTAAGGCATTTCTCGAAGAAGTTCTTGCTACGATGGGCCTCGATATAGAGGTAGAAGAACAAATGCAGGACGGCAATCCAGTATTCATTATTAAAGGCTCCGGTCTTGGTCTTATTATTGGCCGTCGCGGTCAAACACTTGATTCGCTTCAGTATCTGGTAAATGTTGTGGCCAATCGGCATGCGGATAAACGGGTACGAATTGTACTTGACGCTGAGAATTACCGGGAAAAGCGGAAGGAAGCCTTAGGACAACTGGCCGATAGAATGGCAAGTCAGGTTGCACGAACGCACAAGCCAGTCAGATTGGAACCAATGAATCCGGCAGAAAGAAAGGTTATCCACAGTCGGTTACAAAAACATCCGAAAGTGGAAACATTCAGCGAGGGAACAGAGCCATATCGTCGGGTAGTTATTACGATAAAGAAATAGGAAATATGAAAGAACTGTAGCGAAAAATTTCCTGCAGTTCTTTTTTTGTGGATAAATTTCGGAAAGGTGGCAGAGCATTGCGTTTCCTATATTCTCAAATGTCCACAGAGTATGGTATTCTATACATTTAGGGAAAGCTTTAAAAAAACCTGCCTTTTGCGTGGTGATATAAAAATGGATTTTGATACAATTGCAGCGATTGCTACACCGCTTGGTGAAGGTGGTATTGCTATTATTCGTGTTAGCGGACCGAGCGCAGTCGAATCTGTGGATAAAGTATTCAAAGGTCGTCAACCGTTATCCACTGTGGATACCCACACGATACACTATGGCCATCTTGTGGATGAGAACGGTGATGTAGTAGAAGAAGTAATGACAACAGTTATGAAGGCGCCACGAACGTTTACGCGGGAAGATGTTGTCGAGGTGAACTGTCATGGCGGTATTGTTTCGGTAAAGCGCGTGCTGGATTTAATTCTGGCACAAGGTGTACGTATGGCGGAGCCAGGTGAGTTTACAAAACGCGCATTTTTGAATGGGCGTATTGATTTATCACAAGCGGAAGCCGTTATCGACTTGATTCGTGCTAAGACGGATCGGGCGATGAAAGTGGCAGTCAATCAAGTACAGGGCAAATTGTCCAAACTTATCGGTAAGCTGCGTCATCAACTGATTGAATTGATGGCGCATATCGAGGTGACTATTGATTATCCTGAGCATGATGTCGATGATGTGACCCGGAATTTATTATCTGAGAAAAGCCGATGGGTGCAAGATGAAATCGGAAAAATGTTGCGTACAGCCAAGCAGGGAAAAATTTTGCGTGAAGGAATTTCTACTGTGATTGTTGGCCGGCCGAATGTAGGGAAATCGTCTCTTTTAAACAGTTTATTGCAAGAAGTAAAGGCAATTGTTACAGATATTCCGGGAACGACACGTGATATTATTGAAGAATATGTAAATGTGCGTGGCGTGCCGCTTCGTCTGGTCGATACGGCAGGTATTCGTGATACGGAAGATATTGTCGAGCGTATCGGAGTAGAACGCTCCCGTGAGATGCTAAGCAAAGCTGATCTGGTGCTCCTCGTACTTAACTTCGGAGAAGAATTAACAGACGAAGATCGCAAGTTGCTTGCGGTAGTACGGCCTATGAATGCGATTGTTATCGTTAATAAAACAGACCTGCCACAGCAAATTGATTTGGATGAAGTGCGAGAATTAATAGATGATTTGCCGTTGGTAACAATTTCTGTAAAGGAAGAGGAAGGAATTGAACGGCTGGAAGAAGCGATTGCTTCTTTATTCTTTGCTGGTTCGGTTCAGAGTGATGATTTAACTTATGTAAGCAACGCCCGGCATATTCAGCTGCTAAATGAAGCACATAAGACGATAGGGGAAGCAATCGAAGCTGTAGAGAGCGGACTGCCTGTTGATATGGTAGCATTCGATATTCGCCGTACATGGGAATTGCTCGGTGAAGTTATTGGGGATGCAGTGAGCGATGATTTAATTGATCAGATTTTTTCTCAGTTCTGTCTTGGAAAATAAGCAAATAATACGCGAAGGCTCGCGTAGAGGAGGAAGTACAAACAAATGGGATACCAGGCAGGTTCATTTGACGTAATTGTAGTCGGCGCCGGTCATGCAGGTGCAGAAGCGGCGCTCGCTGCGGCCCGTATGGGATGTTCGACGCTGCTTTTAACAATAAACCTTGATATGATCGCCTACATGCCTTGCAATCCGTCTATTGGCGGCCCGGCCAAAGGCCATGTAGTGCGTGAAATTGATGCATTAGGCGGCGAAATGGGCAAAAATATCGACAAAACATATATCCAGATGAGGATGCTGAACACAGGGAAAGGGCCGGCTGTACATGCACTTCGTGCCCAGGCAGATAAATTTTTGTATCAGCATACGATGAAACAAACGATCGAGAACACGGAAAACTTAACGCTTCGACAAGGTGTGGTTGAGCGTTTGATTGTGGAAGACGGTGTATGTAAAGGTGTGATCGCAAAAACAGGGGCAGAATACGAGGCAAAGGCGGTTGTCCTGACAACAGGAACGTATCTCCGTGGCAAAATCATTATCGGTGATTTGCAATATGAGAGCGGTCCGAACAATATGCAGCCTTCTGTAGAGTTGTCATACAACCTAAAAGAGCTGGGCTTTGAACTCGTTCGGTTCAAAACGGGTACGCCGCCACGCGTACATAACAGTTCGATTGATTACAGCAAAACGGAAATTCAGCCAGGTGATGATGTTCCGCGAGCTTTTTCTTATGAGACGACAGAGTTTTTGACGGAAGAACAGCTTCCTTGCTGGTTGACGTATACGAATGAAAAAACGCATGAAATTATCAACAGCAATCTGCATCGCGCTCCAATGTTTTCAGGCGCCATCGAAGGAACAGGTCCGCGCTACTGTCCATCAATCGAGGATAAAATTGTACGTTTTAGCGACAAGCCGCGCCACCAGATTTTCCTGGAGCCGGAAGGACGCAACACAGAAGAAGTATATGTTCAGGGATTATCAACTAGTATGCCGGAGGAAGTGCAGCACGAAATTCTTAAAACGATTGACGGCCTTGAAAATGTGAAAATGATGCGTGCCGGTTATGCGATCGAATATGATGCAATGGTACCGAATCAATTGTGGCCGACACTGGAGACAAAGCGTGTACAAGGTCTATATACCGCTGGACAGTTAAATGGAACTTCTGGTTATGAAGAAGCTGCCGGACAGGGAATTATGGCCGGCATTAATGCAGCCCTGAAAACCCAAGGTAAAGATGCTTTGATTCTTGATCGCTCACAGGCGTATATCGGGGTTATGATCGATGATCTGGTGACGAAAGGGACAACAGAGCCGTATCGACTACTTACATCCCGTGCCGAATACCGTTTACTACTGCGACATGATAATGCCGATATGCGCCTGACGGAGATTGGTCATCAAATTGGTTTAATTCGTGAGGAAAGATATCAGCGTTTTCTAAAGAAAAAAGAAGCTATTGAAATAGAAAAAGAGCGTTTGCGGACAACGAAAGTAGGTCCGAAACCGGAAGTACAGCAGATGCTACGTGATGTAGGTTCAAAAGAACTTGATAATGCTATTGACTTGTATTCTTTGTTGAAACGTCCCGAAGTAACTTATAGGCATGTAGCTCAGCTTGTACCAGCTACAGTAGAAATCCCGGAAGATATCGCAGAACAGGTCGAGATTCAGATTAAATATGAAGGATATATTCGCAAACAATTGCAAGATGTGGAGCGTCTGAAAAAGATGGAGAAAAAGAAGCTGCCAGAAGATCTTGATTACATGAATATTCAAGGATTGGCAATGGAAGCTCGCCAAAGACTTGAAAAAGTTAGACCGCTGTCTATTGGCCAAGCATCACGCATCTCCGGTGTTACACCTGCAGATATCTCCGTATTGCTTATCTATCTTGAATCCTACCGAAAAGTCGCAAATTAGGAGAACAATATGGATGCAGCTACGTTGCGGCATATGGCCGCGGATAGAGGAATCGCTCTCTCGGAAGAGCAGATGGCTCAGTTTGAGAAGTACTATGAACTGCTCGTAGAATGGAACGAAAAAATGAATCTCACCGGTATTACGGAGAAATCACAAGTATATGAAAAACACTTTTACGATTCGATTACACCAGCTTTTTATTATGATTTTACGAGCGTCGGAAGTGTAATCGATGTGGGCTCCGGAGCAGGATTTCCGGGTATTCCGCTGAAGATTTGTTTTCCGTCCCTCAAGCTTACAATTCTTGATTCGTTGAATAAGCGACTGGTTTTCCTACAGGAAGTCACCAGGCAGCTTAGGCTGGAAAATGTGGAATTTGTCCATAGTCGGGCGGAAGATGCGGGAAGGGATAAAAAGTACCGAGAACAATTCGATATGGCTACGGCACGGGCGGTAGCCAGAATGAATGTACTAACCGAATTGTGTATTCCTTTTGTTAAGACAGGCGGCATCTTTCTTGTAATGAAGGGTGCAAATGTTGAAGAAGAGCTGAATGAAGGAAAAAAAGCCATTAAAGCTTTAGGCGGAAAAACGGAGAAAGTAGAAACGTTTGAGCTGCCGGAAGAAAAATCAGAACGAAACATTATTATTATACGTAAACAAGAAAGAACTCCAGCAGCTTATCCACGAAAAGCCGGTACACCGGCCAAAAAACCGCTTGTATAATAGAAAGGGAAGGCAGCTAATCAGCTGCCTTCTCTTATTCATTTTTTCTTTATGTTTCACGTGGAACATGGAGCAGGAAATAACCGGGAAGGCGGCGAATATTGAAGATGGAAAGAAGGAGAGTGGGTGGTGTCTTTTTATGAAGGATCAGTTTTCTCGTTTATTCGGTCTGACGGAACGCACCGATCATGAAGAAATCCGGAATATACCGGTAACCAGGATTGTACCCAACCCTTATCAGCCTCGAACTGTATTTGATGATGATAAAATTGACGAATTGTGTGAAACGATAAAAGTGCATGGCGTTATTCAACCGATTGTTGTCCGAGAACGAGGCGGTGCATTTGAGATTATCGCTGGTGAGCGGCGTTGGCGTGCGGTAACCCGCTTGGGCATGGAGAAAATTCCAGCCATTATTAAAGACTTCAACAATGAGCAAGCCGCTTCTATCGCTCTTATCGAAAATTTGCAACGCGAGGGGCTCACACCGATTGAAGAAGCTATCGCGTATCAGAAATTGATTGATATTCATGGATTAACCCAAGAAAGCCTCGCCAGTCGTCTGGGTAAAGGACAATCCACAATAGCCAACAAGTTGCGTCTGCTTCATCTACCTGAGCCGGTACAGGAAGCATTGCTTGGCAGGAAAATCTCTGAGCGGCATGCACGTGCACTGCTTGTCTTAAAGGATGAAGAGTTACAGTTGAAGGTGCTACATGAAGTAGTAGAAAAAGGGTGGAATGTAAAACAAACAGAGCAGCGCATTAAGCTGTTGATGGAGGCGCAAGACCGTAAGCCAGGGAGGCAACGTCGTTCATTCTCAAAAGATATGCGTTTGGCTATTAATACGGTTCGTCAATCAGTTGATATGGTGTTGCAAAGTGGATTGAACATCCAAACCGAAGAAGAGGATCATGAGGAATTTTATCAGTTTGTTATTAAAATTCCTAAAGGGAAAAAATAGCTCAGGATTGAGGGAAGAGGATCGTTGGTTGGAATAAATGAGGGGTGAAACTTATGGGCAAAATTATTGCGGTCACAAATCAAAAGGGCGGCGTAGGAAAAACAACCACCTCCGTAAATCTGAGTGCTTGTATTGCCAAAGAGGGCAGAAAGGTACTATTGGTCGATATTGACGCACAAGGAAATGCTACGAGCGGCATAGGCGTTGAGAAGGCGAATGTTAGATACTGCGTATATGACGTCCTCATTAATGACATTAACATCCTAGATGCGACTTTGCCGACTGATATTGAAGGTCTTTTCGTCCTGCCAGCCACCATTCAACTCGCGGGAGCAGAAATCGAACTGGTACCTGTGTATTCGCGTGAAAAACGCTTAAAAAAGGCGTTAGATGTCGTACGGGATACGTACGACTATATTATTATCGATTGCCCGCCATCTCTGGGTATTTTGACCATTAATGCATTAACGGCAGCCGATTCTGTCCTTATTCCTATTCAATGTGAATATTATGCGCTGGAAGGGCTTAGCCAACTATTAAATACAATTCGTCTAGTGCAAAAACAGTTAAACCGGAATCTATATATTGAAGGCGTATTGCTCACGATGCTGGATGCCAGAACAAATTTGGGGATTCAGGTTATTGATGAAGTGAAGAAGTACTTCCAGGAAAAAGTATATGGAACGATTATTCCGCGCAATATACGACTAAGTGAAGCGCCAAGCCATGGACAATCTATCATCACCTATGATCGTCGTTCCAAGGGAGCAGAGGTGTACAGTGACTTAGCCAGAGAGGTGATCGGAATTGAATAAACGTTTAGGGCGAGGGCTGGATGCATTAATCTCTTCCCTTGATATTGATGAAGGCGATCATATTCTCCAGGTTGAACTTAAAAAGATCCGGCCCAATCCTTATCAGCCCCGCAAATACTTTGCTGAAGAGTCCCTGCAAGAGCTTGCTAATTCGATACGAGAAAACGGAATCGTACAGCCATTGGTAGCTAGAAAAAGTGTAAAGGGATATGAGTTGGTAGCCGGCGAACGCCGTCTGCGAGCCGCTAAGCTCGCTCAGATAGAGCATGTGCCAGTTGTTGTACGGGACTTTACAGACGAGCAAGTTATGCAAATTGCCCTTATTGAAAATTTACAGCGGGAAGACTTGAATGCTATCGAAATTGCGCAGGCTTATCAAAAGCTTATTACTACTTTTTCACTTAAACAGGAAGAGTTAGCGAAGAAAGTAGGGAAAAGTCGGCCACATGTTGCTAATTTTCTGCGCTTACTCCAATTGCCCGAGGATATTCAGGATCGGGTTTCACGGGGAACCTTGTCCATGGCACATGCTCGTACCTTACTTGGAGTAGAAAAGGATAAAGCGAAGATTGAATTAGCAAAGGAAGTCGAAGAAAAGGAATTAAGTGTCAGGCAACTAGAAGATATCGTAAAAAAATTAAGTGAGAAGAAAAATGTTTCACGTGAAACAAAGCAGCCTGATAAACATTTTTTTGTCAAAGATTTAGAGGAAAGACTACGTGTAGCGTTTGGCACTTCGGTAAATATAAAGCCTTCTAAAAACCGTAACAAAGGAAAAATCGAAATTACCTATTTTTCTGAGGACGATTTAGAGCGTATTCTGGAGATTATTGAAAAGAATAGAATGTAACAAAGGCAACCTTGGGATCGAAGGTTGCCTTCACGATTTTTTCTGCCTATCGTGTACAATTTCTATAATAAAATAATGCCTCTATCAGTGTGGGGTCTTCATCCCAGATGGATGGTTAGTTGCACATATCAGAATCTTAGAGATAGTTATCTCCGCTCAGCACATGTGACGAAGGGGTTTTACTACCGATTAGATCAGGATAAAAAGGGGATGGAAATATGCGTACAATCTACCTGGATAATGCTGCTTCTACCTGGCCAAAGCCGCCGGAAGTAAGCAGGGCAGTAGCGAAATGTATTGATGAGTATGCTGCAAATCCTGGACGTGGCGGACATAAGCTATCGCTTAAAGCGAGTAAAGCTGTATATCAGGCAAGAGTCCGGCTGGCCCGGCTTTTTAACGTGAAAAATCCAAATGATATTTTCTTTACCGTAAATGCTACACATGCGCTAAACCAAGCAATTAAAGGATTTGTAAAGGCAGGAGACCATGTAATTACGACATCGTTAGAACATAACTCTGTTCGACGTCCATTGGAGTTCTTACGGAAAGAGGCAGGTGTACAAATTACATACATTAAGCCGGAAAATCATCAATTTTCCTTGGATGCCATTACATCTGCTATTCAAACCAATACCACAATGATTGTCGTAAGCCATGCCTCTAATCTGCTAGGCACGATTGCACCAGTAAAGGAAATTGGGCTTATCGCCCGGGAAGCTGGCATTACTTATCTGGTGGATGCTTCACAAACAGCCGGAATCCTTCCGCTTGATGTAGAAGAGATGAAAATTGATATGCTGGCTTTTCCAGGGCATAAAGGCTTGTACGGCCCTCAGGGAACCGGAGGCTTATATGTTCGTTCCTCTGTTGAATTGACACCGTTGTTACATGGCGGAACAGGTAGCCATTCGGAGGAGATTGATCAACCGATGACCCGTCCAGATCGTTATGAGAGTGGCACGTTAAATACACCGGGGATTGTCGGATTGTCTGCCGGTGTGGATTTTGTTCTGAAGACCGGCGTAGAAACTATTCGTCAAAAAGAGTGGACCTTGACGCAGCTTCTATTGGATAAATTGTCCAAGGTAGAAGGGGTGCGTGTTTTTGGACCGGATAAAGACATAGAGCGAGTAGGTGTTGTGCCGTTCATGCTTGAAGGTGTCGATGCATCAGAGCTTGCTTATATTCTGGATCAGGAGTATAACATTGCTGTACGTTCGGGATTTCATTGCACACCCCTTGCACATGAGACGGCTGGAACGAGTGATACGGGTGCTGTCCGGGTCAGCTTTGGATATTTTAATGAGGAAGAAGATATTGACGCGCTCATAAAAGCTTTGCAGGAAATTAAAGAAGCTTTCGTTATATAGAGGAGAGGGACAAGGGGGAGCAACAGGAGTCATGGTATTATTGGGAACAGTTGTGAATACAGCTGCAATTATTGTAGGAGCGCTGCTTGGTTCGTCGTTATCGGGTATTAAAGAAAACATGAGAGTAACCGTAATGCAGGGCATTTCACTTGCAATTTTTGTGCTAGGCATACAGATGGGAATGGCTTCACAAAACTTTTTGTTGGTTATCTTCAGTTTGGTAATTGGAAGCATTCTCGGAGAATGGTGGAAGATAGAAGAGAAATTGCAATCTTTAGGTATTTGGCTGGAGAACAGGGTGGGCGGCAAAGGAAAAGGGAGCATTTCTACCGCCTTCGTCACTGCTACGCTCGTTTATTGCATAGGTGCGATGGCGATTCTCGGCTCACTTGATAGTGGACTGCGTAATGATCATCAAGTATTGTTCACGAAAGCGATGCTTGATGGTTTCGCAGCGATTATTTTTGCTTCTGCTCTTGGTATAGGAGTCATCTTTTCAGCTGTTCCCGTTTTTTTGTATCAAGGCTTGATTGCGCTAAGTGCCTCATACATCAATCAATTCGTTGATGAAAAGCTCATGATGTTAATCGTAAATGAAATTACGGCAACAGGTGGTATCATGATTATGGCCATTTCTATTAATTTGCTGGAATTGAAAAAAATTCGGATTGCCAATATGCTTCCGGCATTGCTGGTGGTCTCTGCTGGTGTGCCAATTATGCATTATTGGTCCCGAATCTGGGAATGGATTGAAAGCTTGCTGTAATACCAAAAGGAGCATATGTTTCACTGCATGGTTAGCTTGATGGCACTCGCGGTGAATCATATGCTCTTTTTTTATTCCGAAGCACTATGGTAAACAGATTTGGGTTGTATATAGCGGGATGGATAGTCTTTTGCCTGTACAATGGCATTGTGGAGTGCAGTAGCGATTACTTCCCCCATTTTCATTACGACATTTAAACGTGTGTTTTGTAAAACGAAATATTCCATAAATCCACCGATATTTACGATGCCTGTAATATGAAAGGTACCTACTTCAGGCAATTGCTTTTTTACTCCAGCTCCTGGTTTGATAGGGCCGTGTGCTACTGTAATCTTTCCTACACTATTTAATTGGCCCAGACAGGCATCAATGGCGATAATAAGTGGATTACGATGTTTATTTTTTACAATATCGATCGTTTCCTGAAGATTAACGGCATGAACGGGAGAATCAAGTGTCCCGTAGATGGATACATTATTCGGATACAGTCGTTCCAGATGTGAGCCGACAATGGGGCCGAGCGCGTCTCCAGTCGAGCGGTCCGTCCCGATGCAAAAAACGACAATCTCGGAATGTCCACGATATACGCGAAGTCGCTGTTGGAGATGCTGGCTTAACAGATCAACGGCTTGTTCCTCTGAATGGTCAACGCGAAACGGATTGGGTGGGTACATTTGTACCGTAGTATTGTCGTTTATCATGCGTACCTCCCATAGTAAAAGAGTGTTATCAGTATACGCCGAAATTTTGGAAAATATACTGCAGTATTACTTTATTCAGAGGTCGGGGAAAAGGGGACAAATATGACAGCAACAAAAACAATTTATTAGTGTTTCTACCACTTGAATAGGGAAATGACACAGACAGGCGCTGTATTTAGCATATGACGCCTATTTTGGTTTTTGTTATATTTTTATATAAAGCTTACAAAAACAAGGAGATACAGATGAACCAGTGTATTTTAATCGCGTTTGACTCTACCCAGCAGGCGTTACGGACGGAAATGTTGCTTGAATATGCGGATATTGAGATTGATACGAGACCGACGCCGAAAGAAATTACGGCCGGGTGTGCTCTTTCCATTGATATACCAGCCGCAGATTTTACCATAGCCAGTCGAATTATTAGAGATGAAAAGGTGGAGATAAAAGGGTATTATCATATGGTGGAAGGTGTATATGTACCTTTTGCCGAACAGGGAGAAAGAGAGCGTGAAGTGTAAAAAGGAGAACAGGAGGAATCGGTTACGTGGATTTTATAAAGTATTATGATGAGTTTATCGCTTACATCACCGATATCGAGAAATGGGTTGCTTTCGGTAAAGTAGGGCTGAAAATTATCCTTATTCTTGTAGTTGCCAGAATTACCGTTACTGTTGCAAGCGCCGCGGTAAACCGAATTTTCCAGGAACGGCAGTCGCAGGGTAACAGGTTAGACTCATTGAGAATAGACCCTCGGCGCAGTCAAACGCTGCGCACATTAATAAACAATATTATTAAATATACGATTTATTTTATTGCCTTCCTTAATGTATTTACCTTTCTTGGTTATGATCCAAAGCCGCTACTGGCAAGTGCCGGAGTATTGGGCCTGGCTATCGGTTTCGGTGCACAAAATCTTGTGCGTGACGTGATTACCGGTTTTTTCATTATTTTTGAGGATCAATTTGCAGTAGGAGATGTAATCACCGTTGGTAAGGTAACAGGTACAGTGCAGGAGATTGGGTTACGAGTTACGCGAATTAAAATCTGGACAGGCGAGGTACACATTATTCCAAATGGAAATATTAAGGATGTAACTAATCTTTCCGTTGCAAATTCATTAGCTGTGGTGGATGTTAGTGTAGCTTATAATGAAGATATTAATGAGGTAGTTAAATTGCTTGAAGAACAGACATCCCGTTGGGAAGAGGAGTACGAACAGGTTGTTGCTACACCAACTGTGCTTGGGGTTGAGCGTTTTGGCACATCCGATGTAGTCATCCGCATTATTGCAGAATGTCAACCAATGCAGCATTATCCTGTCATGCGCGGGTTGCGTGCTGATATTAAGCGAATGTTTGATGAGCGTGGCATTGAGGCACCATATCCGCATATGGTGATGATTCCGCATCCGGGTGAAGAGAGCCAGATGGAGAAAACGGAGAACAAAGAAAAAGCTTCATCCTAAAAAAGGGGGGAAGAAGGTGGAGCGCAAGCAATTCGGTCTTGGAGACATTGTGGAAATGAAAAAGCAGCATCCGTGTGGCACAAATCAATGGAAAATTATCCGTATGGGTATGGACATTCGTTTAAAGTGTCAGGGATGTGAGCATAGCGTATTGATTCCGCGTCATAAATTCGAAAAAAGCTTAAAGAAAGTGTTAGTTCATGCAGAAGAGAATAAACAAGGATAATGATGAGGCAAAAAAGCGAAGACACAGGTTTTCAGTCTTCGCTTTTTTGTATGGGTTATTGCTTCGGATGCCCATTTTCAAAAGCCATTAACAAAATCGGCTTCCTCATTTCTTCAGTTAGCTGCTTTTCAAGTGAACGGATTTTTTCCACCTCTTTTTCGGAAAGAGAAGCGGGGGGATATTCATTCAGATATTCGTTTGCCATCGATCTCACCTCCTGGTTGTAGTATGCCCCGCTTCTACGGGAGCAGGCGGAGGAAGATTCCTTTTTTCCAAACGGACAATCATGCTATAATGATGAAAGTGTTTTGGGAAATTGAAATAAGGAGTGTTTATATACATGTCGAATTCTTGCGGGATTGTAGGTCTTCCTAACGTAGGGAAGTCTACGTTGTTTAATGCAATTACTCAGGCAGGGGCTGAGTCGGCCAACTATCCGTTCTGTACGATTGAACCAAATGTAGGAATCGTGGAAGTTCCGGATGTACGTCTGCAAAAACTGACAGAGCTGGTCGTTCCAAATCGTACGGTTCCAACTGCATTCCAGTTTGTTGATATCGCAGGTCTTGTGCGTGGTGCCAGCAAAGGGGAGGGTCTTGGCAACCAGTTTCTTTCTCATATCCGGGAAGTAGATGCGATTGCACATGTTGTCCGTTGCTTTGAGGATGAGAATATTACGCATGTAGAGGGAAAAATTGATCCCATTAATGATATTACCACTATTAATTTAGAATTGATCCTTGCAGATTTGGAGTCGGTTGAACGACGGGTAGATCGCCTAGGCCGGAAGGTGAAATCCGGGGATAAAGAAGCAAAAGCTGAATATGATGTACTGTTAAAGCTGCGGGATGCATTGGAAAATGAGAAGCCGGCCCGGAGCCTAGAGTTGACGGACGATGAGAAGAAAATGGTTCGGCATTTCCATTTGTTGACGATGAAGCCGGTACTTTATGTTACGAATGTTAGTGAAGACGGAATCCAAGAAGCGGAGAATGGACAGAACCCGCATGTAGAGAAAGTAAAGGAATTCGCTGCTGCCGAAGGTTCAGGCGTAGTTATTATTTCGGCGAAGGTAGAATCGGAAATCGCAGAGATGGATGAAGAAGACAAAGCGATGTTCTTAGAAGAGCTTGGCCTTGAGGAATCCGGTCTGGATCGGTTGATTCGCGAAGCATACGCGCTGCTTGGTTTGATTACGTATTTTACTGCAGGCGTGCAGGAGGTACGCGCGTGGACGATTCGCCGTGGAACGAAAGCGCCGCAGGCAGCGGCCGTTATTCACAACGACTTTGAGCGTGGCTTTATCCGGGCCGAAGTAGTAGCATATAATGACTTAGTTGAGGCAGGTTCTACAGCGAAAGCAAAGGAGAACGGCAAGTTCCGCCTCGAAGGAAAAGAATATGTAGTAGCGGACGGAGATATTATGCATTTCCGATTTAATGTATAACTTTTGATTACCAAGCTCATATGTATGTAAAGAAGACTTGTTAAACGTCCGGAGATTTTAATGTCTGCGGTTAATGACAGGTCTTTTTTAATTATATATAAAAGTAAAAATTAAAGTGGATTCACATGTAAAAATATGGTAAAATATAAATGTAAAAACAATCTCATATGGCTGCTTCTGTTGATATGAATTGGAGAGTATGTGAAAAAATACTTGCGATGAACATCGAAATTCATTATAATTGTGAAATGCGAGTTTAGAATTGCCACGTGTGAAACGGGCTCGCTCCTTGTCCCATATATCATATGGGGCCGTTTAGACCAAAAGGAGGTGAATAGTATGCGCAAATACGAAGTTATGTACATCTTGCGCCCAGACCTTCAAGAAGAAGCCACTAAGGCTAACGTTGAACGTTTCTCCAATGTAATCACGGAGGACGGCGGCGAAATGGAGAAGGTTACTGAAATGGGTAAAAAGCGTCTGGCATATGAAATCGATGATCATCGTGAAGGTTTCTATGTGCTCATGAATTTCCAATCCGAGCCGCAGGCTGTTAATGAGATGGAACGTCTGATGAAGATTAGCGACGATGTGATTCGTTACCTGGTTGTTCGTGAAGACGAAAAATAAGTCTGATGATTTGGAGGGGTTATCGTGTTGAATCGTGCGGTACTGTTAGGTCGCTTAACGAAAGATCCGGAGATGCGCTATACGCCAAGCGGAACAGCTGTAACCACATTTACGCTTGCTATCGATCGTCGAATGACAAACCAGCAAGGTGAGCGGGAAACAGATTTTCTCCCGATTGTGGTGTGGAGTAAGCTGGCTGAGCTGTGTGCGCAGTATCTGAAAAAAGGACAGCAAGCTGCCGTGGAGGGGCGCATTCAAGTGCGCAACGTGCGTCCGTAAGGGCGTCTAAGGAATCTACCTTTAGCAAGTAGCAGGTTAGGTCACAACAAAACCTGTCGTCAACCAACTTATCCGTAAGGGAAACCAAACGGGGAGTGTAGCATGTTGGTAAAGTCATAAGTCGATTAGTTACCAAATCGCGACTGAATGGCAAGACGAAAAGTTACAGACGAGGATAAAAGCCGAATTGCTTGAACGACAGCCCGAGGGAGATAGGACTTGACTCATGACGGAAGGTAACTACAAACGTCATGCAACCTTGAGTGTTCGCCTTAGTTTCGACCGAACACCTCATGGCATAGTGCTAATAGTTGCGTAGCACTAGCGTAGTGACCCGAGGTTGACCACCTTCGATAAGGAATGGAAAGGGCGGAAATCGTATCCGACACTGTAACAAGCTATGTCTTTAGACGTACTAAACGGAGATTACCTAAGTTGGAAAGCTCTAACGGGGCTATGGCTATATGAGCCTGAATATCCAATATGGTAACGGAGCTTCCGTAGTAGTCTGAGATGGTAAGGGATTATTTAACATCCCTGAAAGCGAGGCATCGTGAGGGAAAGCCCATCACATGGCGAAGGGAAGCAGTTATCTAGTTTAATACGAAATTGGAAAGGAGCGAGAGGCTCTATGAGAAGTCCAACAGTAGTATTGAACAGTCTAGCGTCCAAATCAAAAGATGCCGATTATAAATATCGCAGATTGTATAGGAATCTGTACAACCCACATTTTTACCTTGAAGCATATGCAAAAATATATGCAAATGAAGGTAACATGACAGCGGGAACAGATGGAAAAACAATCGACGGTATGAATATCGAAAGGGTTAACCAAATCATCGCACGACTACAAGATTTCAGCTATCAACCTCAGCCAGCCAAAAGGACATACATCCCTAAGAAAAACGGTGGAAAAAGACCTTTAGGCATCCCCTCATTCGACGATAAGCTGGTACAAGAAGTAGTCAGGAGAATCCTTGAAGCTATTTATGAGGGTACATTTTCGGACAGATCACATGGATTCCGACCAAACAGAAGTTGCCATACTGCACTCATCCAGATACAAGCTACATTTACAGCAGTAAAGTGGTTTGTAGAAGGTGATATAAAAGGCTTTTTTGATAACATTGACCATCATGTACTCATCAACATTCTTCGAAAAAGAATTGAAGACGAAAAATTCCTTGACCTCATTTGGAAATTTCTGAAGGCAGGATATATGGAGGATTGGCAACTTAACAAAACGTACAGTGGTACACCACAAGGTGGCGTTATCAGCCCTATCCTATCTAATATCTATCTTAACGAACTCGACCAATACGTTGAGAAATATAAGAAAACCTTCGATAAAGGAATCAAAAGAGCAAAGAATACAATGTACAAAACGGCATGTCAAAGAGCTGACAGGCTCAAAGCCAAATATAAGCAGGTATGGGACACAATGAATGAGGAGGAAAAGCTCAAAGCAACAAAAGAGCTTAAAGAACTGCAAAAAGTCGCCCGACAATATCCATCAGCCGACCCATTTGATGAAGGATACAGAAGGTTACAGTACGTAAGGTACGCAGACGACTTCCTCATAGGAATAATCGGAACCAAGGAAGAAGCACAGCAAATCAAGAAAGACCTTACGGTCTTCCTTAAAGAAGAGCTAAAACTCGAACTGTCACAAGAAAAAACTCTTATAACACATAGCAGTAAAAAGGCACACTTCTTGAGCTACGACATTGACATTACCAGACATCAAATGTCGAAAAGGAATAAGAATGGACATCTGCAAAGAGTCAATAACCAACGTGTTAGACTTATGATGCCCAAAGAGGCATGGCAGAAGAACCTTCTTAAGACTGGAACGCTGAAAATCACTAAAAATGATGAATGGGAATCCACGCATAGAAGGTATCTTGTTAATAATGACGACCTCGAAATCATCAGTATATACAATGCAGAGATAAGAGG
Source organism: Aneurinibacillus aneurinilyticus ATCC 12856 (assembly GCF_000466385.1). Taxonomy (GTDB): domain Bacteria; phylum Bacillota; class Bacilli; order Aneurinibacillales; family Aneurinibacillaceae; genus Aneurinibacillus; species Aneurinibacillus aneurinilyticus. The sequence continues at coordinate 20,992 of NZ_KE952712.1, read as the reverse complement.
GTTGTACAATTACTATAAGCTGGCGTTAAATGTCCACTCCTTAAACAAGTATAAACACTTCATGAAGTACAGCTTTCTGAAAACACTTGCCAACAAGTATAAGTCAACCGTAGGAAAAATGGCGGACAAATACAAAATCGACGGACAATTAGCCGTTCGATACCAAACTAAGGAAGGACAAAAAATAAGGTACTTCTATAATGAAGGCTTCAAGAAACAAAAGCTAATAGGAAACAACAGTCAGGATATTGACAAGGAACCCATAATCCAGATGTACAGCGGTCGTACGAGTCTCATCGACAGGCTTTTAGCTAACCAATGCGAATGGTGCAAGACGGAAAATATGCCTCTTCACATGCATCACGTTAAGAAGCTAAAAGACCTAGCAGGAAAAAAACGATGGGAACAACATATGATTGCCAGAAATCGTAAAACAATGGCAATATGCGAACCATGTCATCGGGACTTACATGCAGGACGTTTAGATTGATAATGGAGAGCCGTATACATCGAGAGATGTACGTACGGTTCGGGGGAGAGTACAAGTAAACCTGCTTTAAGACACCATAGCAAAGGGAACCAATTCGTATAGCACATATGACTAAACGAACGGGTCAGGTGGAATTAAAGAAAGGCGACGGGTGCTTATCCTACTACGAGAACAAGGAAGGCCGTAGAGTCTATGTGACGGAAATTGTGGCTGAGAATGTCCAATTCTTGGGCGGTGGACAAGGCCAAGGCGGAGAATCGTCGTATGCAGGCGGTTTTGATAAGCCAGTTTCCTCGTTTGGAGGCGGCGGTAGCGGACGTTCACGCGATTCATTTAATGATAATCCCTTTGCTAACGATCAGAAACCGATTGATATATCGGATGATGACTTACCATTTTAATAACGCTACGGTATGATTTTTTATAAAAGGAGGGAATTTTCATGGCACAACGTCGTGGACGTGGTAAGCGTCGTAAAGTGTGTTATTTTACTTCCAACAAAATTACACACATCGACTACAAAGATGTAGATTTGCTGAAGAAATTCGTCAGCGAACGCGGTAAGATTTTACCTCGCCGTGTGACTGGCACTTCTGCAAAATATCAGCGTATGCTGACTGTTGCAATCAAACGTGCTCGTCAAATTGCTCTGTTGCCTTACGTAACGGAGTAGGATAGATTATGAAAGAGGCAGAGAGAAACTCTCTTGCCTCTTTCTTTCGTTTTATTGGCTGTTTGTTTGCCACATGGCGGGCTTTATGATAAATTTAGTGGGGTTTCATTGATGATGTGAAGAATTGGAGTGAAGCACCTGTGCGAAGTAATGTGCGAGCGATACTGGAAGGCGCGTTTATGAGCGCGATTTTCCTTGTGCTCTTTTTTGTGGCATTTTACACGCCCCTAAGCGTGGTTGCTGCTTTTGCATTGCCTGTACCGTTCTCGATATACGGATATCGCCACGATACGAGAATGGGTGTACTGACGGTATTGGTCGCTGCAATTTTATCGTTTATTTTTACCAGTTTCCCAGGATTGTTGATTTCTTTGCCAGCGGCGGTTATGGGACTGGTCATGGGGATTGCCTACCGAAAGCAAAAATCTGCCCGGTATGTTCTCGTGCTTGGAATGGTGACGCAGCTTGCCTTCATATTTGTCAGTATCGGAATTGTCTTGGCCATTACACAAACTAACCCGGTGAATGATATGATTGAAGGGATGGGTAAGCTATCGAATCAAATGCTTACCGAGATGCAAGGGCAAGTAGATCATTCGATTAAACAGCTTCCGCCTGAGCAGCAGAACGGAATTCAGGGAAAACAGCTTGCACGGGTTAAGGAATCACTTGAAAGTATGAAAGTGCAGCTTCCTGTTTTAATTTCGGCGATCCTTCCCGGACTGTTAATCTCATCGTCGTTGCTAGCAGCATTGATTAACCACGGGCTGTTCCGAAAGGTTTTGCAACGGATGGGCACGCAAATTCAGGCGCTTCCTGCTTTACATAATTTGCGCTTTCCCCGTTCCATTTTGTATTATTATCTTATTGTACTCTTTTTGTTTATGATACCGGAGCTGCACACGTACCGTTTTCTTTACACGGTAGTATTGAATGTAATGATTGTGCTCCAGCTTTTGTTTGCTGTTCAGGCACTGGGCTTTGTTGCATACTGGATTCATAAACGAAATGTAAGCAAAGGTCTTTTGATTCTCGCGGTTATCTTATTTCTAATTCCGCCATTTACCTATATACTACTTTTAATAGGAGTTTTGGATGTAGGATTTAACCTGCGGAATCGATTTTTCAATAATAGGAGCTGAGTATATGCCGAAGTTCCTGGCAAAACGCTGGTTTGGCTCGCATATGATCCTCGCTCTCGTTTTTTGCTTGCTGGCGGCCGGATTACTTGCCGTATACGTGCACTGGCTATTTGCGGTAGTGGGATTTTTCGTCATTGCAGGCAGTGGATATCTTGCGTTTTATAACCAGCGGCTTTTTCGTGATGAGATGGAAGCCTATATTTCAACACTGAGCCATCGCATCAAAAAAGCGGGGGATGAAGTCATTAATGAGATGCCGTTCGGGATTGTGCTTTATAATGAAGACAAAACCATTGAATGGCATAATCCATATCTGCAGCAGATAACGGAAAACGAGAACTTGATTGGCGAATCGCTGCTTGATGTATTTCCGCCGCTTACAGATATGAAAGATAACCAGTTACAGGCGGAGATTACGTACCGTCAACGTATTTATGAAATTCTGCATCGTCCCGGAGAGCGACTGCTTTACTTTAAGGATGTGACCGAATTCAAAGAGTTACAGATGCATTATAATGAAGAGAAGCTAGTACTGGCTATTGTGCATCTCGATAACCTGGATGAAGTGGCACAAGGTATGGATGAGCAGAGCCGCAGCCTTCTGTTGACCAATGTGACAGGTGCGATTACAAAATGGGCCCAGAATTACGGTATTTACTTGCGTCGGTTTTCTTCCGACAAGTTTCTCGCAATATTCGATCGAGGAACATTGGAGCAGTTGGAGGCCACACGGTTTGATATTCTGGATGTAGTGCGGGAGATGACCAGCAAGAATAAAATCCCGATCACATTGAGCATTGGTGTAGGTGCAGGGATCGACACATTTATCGAGTTGGGCGAGATGGCTCAGTCAAGTTTGGATATGTCATTGGGTCGTGGCGGTGATCAGGCAGCTGTTAAAATCAAAGACAAAATCACATTTTATGGTGGCAAATCGAACGCTGTCGAAAAGCGAAATAGGGTGCGTGCCCGCGTGATTTCTCATGCATTACGGGACTTAATGCTGGAAAGCGATCTTGTTCTCATTATGGGTCACAAGATGCCGGATATGGATGCCATCGGCGCAGCCATTGGTGTACTGAAAGCAGTGCATGCGGCACAGAAACAAGGCTATATCGTACTTGATGAGAGTAATCCCGCCATTGAGCGTCTCATGCAGGAAGTAGAGGAACACGAATATCTGAATGATTATTTCATTACAAGCGATCAGGCAGTACAGATAGTAACGAGACGTACGCTGGTCGTCGTAGTAGATACCCATCGTCCATCGATGACGATTGAGCCGCGTTTATTAAATGCGACGAATAAGATTGTTCTTATTGATCACCATCGCCGTTCGGCGGAATTTATTGCTGACCCGGTACTTATCTATCTGGAGCCGTATGCTTCGTCCACCAGTGAGCTTGTTACGGAACTGTTACAGTATCAGGGAGAAAACTTGAAGCTTGATGTATTAGAGGCAACTGCATTGCTTGCCGGTATTGTAGTTGATACGAAGAGCTTTGCATTCCGTACCGGCTCGCGGACATTTGAAGCCGCATCTTTTCTGAGACGCAAAGGTGCCGATACATCGCTGGTGCAGGTACTGCTTAAAGAAGATTTAGCCCAATATATTCGACGCTCTGAGATTGTTCAGCATACAGAAGTTTTGGGCGGCTCAATTGCTATTGCAACAGGAAAAGAAAATGAAAAATATGGGCAATTGCTTATTGCACAGGCAGCAGATACACTGCTTACAATGGCTGGCATCGAAGCGTCGTTTGTCGTCTGTCGCAGGCCGGATGACCTAATCGCCATTAGCGCACGCTCTTTGGGTGATTTTAACGTCCAGGTGGTAATGGAGCAGATGGGAGGCGGCGGTCATTTGAATAATGCAGCGACGCAGCTGAAAGATGTGACCGTGGTCGAGGCGGTGGAACAGCTTAAGCAAGTGCTTAAGAATTATCAAGGGGGGAAACTGAAATGAAAGTAATTTTACTGCAAGATATAAAAGGCCAGGGTAAAAAAGGGGAAGTTAAGGAAGTTTCCGAAGGGTATGCTCGTAACTTTCTGTTGAAGAAAGGTCTGGCGAAGGAAGCGACGCCAGGCAATGTAAAAATGCAGGAAGCCCACAAGAAAAGTGAAGAAAAGCGTAAGCAGGAAGAGCTGGAAGAAGCAAAGAAAGTAGCGAAGGTAATGGAAGAGACGACTATTACCATTAAGGCTAAATCCGGTGAAGGCGGGCGCTTGTTTGGCGGTGTAAGCTCTAAGCAAATCGCTGAAGAATTGAAAAAAGCGAATTTTAAGGTGGATAAACGTAAAATCGAACTGCCTGAACCGATTCGCACTCTTGGCTATACAAATGTGCCAATCAAACTTCATCAGGAAGTTACAGCGACAGTGAAGGTACATGTCGTTGAAGAATAGAATTGAGGGATAGACCATGAGTGATATTTTCCTCGATCGCATTCCACCCCAAAACATGGAGGCCGAACAGGCCGTTTTGGGGGCTATTTTTTTGGAGCGGGAAGCGCTGATTACAGCTACGGACATTTTGGTGGCAGAAGATTTCTATCGAACCTCTCATCAACGTATCTTTCAGGTTATGATAGATCTAGGGGAGCGTAATGAGCCGGTTGACCTTGTTACAGTAACAGCGGAGCTAGAGAATCGTAAGCAGCTTGACGAGGTAGGCGGGGTCTCGTATCTGACCGATTTGGCTACATCGGTACCGACTGCATCCAATATAGGGTACTATGCCCGGATTGTAGAGGAGAAGTCGACCCTGCGAAGGTTAATTCGTGCGGCTACGAAAATTGTAACGGACGGATATACAGCAGGTGAAGATGTACCCGGCTTGTTGAGTGATGCTGAGAAGACAATTATGCAAATCTCTCAGCGCCAACGAACGTCAAGCTTCCAGCACATTAAAGACGTGTTGATGGAGACGTATGAGCACATTGAGACGTTGTCGAATAATAAAGGAGAGATTACCGGATTGCCGAGTGGCTATCCTGATCTTGATAAGATGACGGCAGGGCTCAAGCCTTCCGAGCTTATCATACTGGCTGCCCGGCCAGCGGTAGGTAAGACGGCATTCGCGCTAAATGTGGCACAGAATGTGGCAGCACGCGCCGGAGCACCGGTCGCTATCTTCAGTCTGGAGATGTCAGCAACACAGCTGGTACAGCGGATGATCTGCGCGGAGGGCAATATTGATGCCCAACGTATGCGGACAGGTTATTTTGCTGAGGAAGACTGGCATAAGCTGACGATGGCGATCGGAACGCTAGCCAATGCGCCTATTTATATTGACGATACACCGGGAATTACGATAAGCGAAATTCGCTCGAAATGCCGGCGCCTCAAGGCAGAGGCGGGCTTAGGCCTAATTCTTATCGATTATCTGCAATTAATTACCGGGCGAAAGGGCGGTGGCGGTGATAACCGTCAACAAGAAATCTCGGAGATCTCCCGGACGTTAAAATTGATTGCTCGTGAGTTGGAATGCCCGGTCATTGCCCTGTCCCAACTGAGCCGTGCAGTGGAGCAGCGACAGGATAAACGCCCAATGCTTTCCGATATTCGTGAAAGTGGTAGTATAGAGCAGGATGCGGATATGGTTGCTTTTCTGTATAGAGATGATTATTATGATAAAGAAACTGAACGTAAGAATATTATCGAAGTGATTATCGGTAAGCAACGTAGTGGACCTACGGGTACAGTTGAGTTGGCTTTTCTCAAGGAATATAACAAATTCGTCAGCCTCAGCCAGCATGATGCTCCCGGTTAATCGTGAATGACTAGCGTATAGATTTTTAAAAAATTCCTATCCTATCTGATAGGGATTTTCTTCTGTTTTATTAGGCATTCTCGAACAAATTGAAGCCTGAAAACCTGATTGTTCGGTTTTTGTTGACAGAAAGAAACGCCGTTGCTAAACTTAATATGTTAGAAAAGTAGGAGGTGCCCAGCCAATGTCAACCGTAGTAGTTGTAGGAACCCAGTGGGGGGACGAAGGGAAAGGAAAAATTACTGACTTTCTCGCAGAAAAAGCGGAAGTCGTCGCGCGTTATCAAGGTGGAAACAATGCGGGTCATACCATTGTTTTTGGCGGGACAAAATATAAATTACATTTAATTCCTTCAGGGATTTTTTACAAAGAGAAAATTTGCGTAATCGGAAACGGTATGGTTGTTAATCCGAAAGCGTTGGTGGAAGAATTAGATTATTTACATAGCAACGGCGTAAGCACGGATAATCTGCGCATTAGTGATCGTGCCCATGTCATCATGCCGTATCACATGAAACTTGATGCGGCCGAAGAAGCAAAAAAGGGCGACAATAAAATCGGTACGACGCTTAAAGGCATCGGACCTGCATATATGGATAAATCGGCTCGCATAGGCATTCGTATTGCTGATTTGATGGATAAGGATATATTCGAAGAGAAGCTTCGCCGTAACCTGGAAGAAAAGAACCGTTTATTCGAAAAATATTATGAAACAGAAGGCTTTACAACTGAAGAGATCTTAGAAGAATACATGCAATATGTAGAGCGCATTCGTCCGTATGTAATGGATACATCTGTTGTATTGAACGATGCGATCGATGCAGGCAAGCGAGTACTGTTCGAAGGTGCACAGGGCGTTATGCTTGATATCGATCAGGGAACGTATCCGTTCGTAACATCTTCTAATCCGGTAGCAGGTGGCGTATGTATTGGTTCCGGCGTAGGTCCGACAAAAATCCATCATGTAGTAGGTGTGGCAAAGGCGTATACAAGCCGGGTTGGTGATGGTCCGTTCCCGACAGAGCTACATGATGAAGTAGGAAACCAAATCCGTGAAGTTGGACGTGAATACGGCACGACAACCGGTCGTCCACGCCGTGTAGGCTGGTTCGACAGCGTAGTAGTCCGCCATGCCCGCCGCGTTAGCGGAATCACAGCGCTGTCCTTGAACTCGCTTGATGTACTGAGCGGATTGAAAACAGTGAAAATTTGTGCCGCATACCGTTACAAAGGCGAGGTTATTGAGCATTATCCGGCTAACTTGAATGTACTGGCTGAGTGTGAAGCAGTATATGAAGAATTGCCGGGCTGGGATGAAGACATTACAGGTGTCCGCTCCCTCGATGAGCTACCAGCAAATGCACGTCATTATGTAGAGCGCATCACGCAATTAACAGGGATTCCGCTTTCTACTTTCTCGGTAGGACCGGGCCGTGAGCAAACGAATATTGTGCGTAGCGTATACGCGCTGTAATAAAAAAGAGGCACATACAACAAGACTCTGGCTGTTAAAAAGCTAGGGTCTTGTTTCTTTTCTGCTCATGTCAACTTATGTCGGAATGTGTCGTTTTTTCTTGCCATACTATTTTTGCAATGATACCATAAAGAAGTGTTTGGAAGACAAAGTGTGAAGACACAAATCCAGGTGTCTCATTTTGTGTATAAAATTGCTTAATTAACTAAAAATAATCAGAGACAAAGGGATACTTTTATAAGGTTCCCTTTTTTGTTTTTTTAGAAGAGGTTCATTTCACTGCAAGTTGCAACAACAAGGGAGGTACCGATGATTATTGAGAGAATGTCGTCATGGACGAAAGATACATGGACCCATGGTATGAAATTCGTTCAGGATAAGAAGAAGAAGGGCAAGGTTGCGTTCGGTATTCTGGCAGGCTCTCTTTTAGCTAGTGGAACAGTGGCGGGCGGCTATGTCTATCAATCGAATCTTACTACGCTTTACCATGTTTCAGTGGATGGAAAAGAAATTGGGGTTGTCGATAATCCGGATGTGATACGGAAATGGCTCGGTGATAAGCTGGCCGCTGAGAAAAAGAAATATCCGAATTTAGCACTTGGCTTTCAGAAGGATATCATGATTACCGAGAAACAGCATTATAACGGCCAAGGTGTGAGGAGTAGCGATATATTAAAGAAGCTGGCCCCCATCGTGCATGTGGAAGCAAATGCCGCACAGCTGGTCGTAAATGGACAGACGATTGCTTATGCCAAGGATCAGAAAACTATTAATGAAGCATTATATCGTCTAAAAGCCTCATATAATGAGAAAAAGCCGATGCACAATTTGACGGCGGGTGTAGAAAATGTTGCTGCGGGACAGGCAAAGCAATCGGTTTCTGGTATCTCACATATTACCATCAAAGAAAAGATCCAGGTTGAAAAGAAATCTGTCGCACCTGGACAAGTTTTGGATGAAGTGCAGTTAATGAATGTGCTGCAAAAGGGAGTGCCTGAGCAAAAAAAACATATCGTACAGGATGGGGAAAACTTATGGAATATTGCCCCACAGTATGGCCTGAAAGAGAAGGAGCTTTTGGCGATGAATCCCGGTCTAAAGGAAGGTACCCTGCTTCAAGTTGGCGATAAGATAAATGTACAGGCCCTAGCTCCAAAAATAACCATTGTCTCCAAGCAGGAAACAATAGAAAATGTAGTTATTCCGTATAAAATAAATGCAAAGCCGGAACCCAAAAAGTATCGCGGTGATGATACAATTGTTACGGAAGGGAAAAATGGCAGCAAGCAAGTTGTCTATGAGTTAGTGAAAGAGAACGGCAAGCTTGTACAGAAGAACCCTATACAGCAAAAGATTATTCAGCAGCCAGTAGCCAAAGTAATCATCCGTGGGACAAGAGTGAAGCCATCGCGCGGCGACGGGCATTTTCGTATGCCTTCGACAGGTATATTCAGTTCGCCGTTCGGAGAGCGCTGGGGGCGGATGCACGCAGGGATCGATATTGCGACACCTATCGGCACACCGGTTTATACATCAGATAATGGACGAGTCGCCTTTGTTGGGACGAAGAGCGGATACGGCAAGGTGATGATGGTTGATCACGGTAACGGCTACCGTACGTTATACGGTCATTTGGATGGATTCGTAGCGAAGCCGGGCGATATTGTAGTAAAGGGCGAAGTCATCGCAAAATCCGGCAATACAGGGCGTTCTACAGGACCTCATTTGCACTTTGAAATTCATAAGGACGGAGAACCGGTTAATCCCATGACGTATCTGCGATAAGCAGAATAGAGAGAGAAGTCGACGCAGGGATCATTGCGTCGGCTTTTTTCTGTTCATAAAGAAGAGCAGGATTTTCCCCGAAAAAGTGGAAAGAGACTAGGAGAGGTGAAACGATGGGATATAAAGTAATGGTAGTAGACGATGAACGTCCGATAGCGGACATTCTACAATTTACGCTTGAAAAAGAAGGTTATAATGTCGTATGTGCCTATGATGGAGATGAAGCGGTCGCACTGGCTGAAAAAGAAAAGCCGGATTTAATATTGCTTGATATTATGTTGCCCGGTAAAGACGGGATGGAAGTGTGTCGAATTGTCCGTCGTACGTCTGAGGTACCGATTATTATGCTGACAGCAAAAGACAGCGAGCTTGATAAAGTACTCGGTCTGGAGCTGGGAGCAGATGATTATGTAACAAAGCCGTTCAGCAGCCGGGAGCTTCTTGCAAGAATTAAAGCCAATCTGCGTCGGCGTGCGAAGATTCTTGCAGAAGAATCGAAGAAAGAGGATGAACCTTCTACAAAGATTGCGGTAGGGCAGCTTATCATCGACTCAAAATCGTATACGGTTGAAAAAAGTGGACAGCAGATCGATATTACCCACCGTGAATTCGCTCTGCTGCATTATATGGCGAAAAACAAAGGGCAAGTTATGACGCGCGACCACCTTCTACAAGCAGTATGGGGATTTGATTATTTCGGAGACGCACGGACAGTGGATGTCACGATTCGGCGTCTGCGAGAAAAAATCGAAGACGATCCGAGCGTGCCGCAGTATATTATTACCCGGCGCGGCCTCGGCTACATGATGCGCAATACGCTGGAGGAGTAAGGAATGAAGCGCATCCGTTTCTTTCAAACGGTTCAATGGAAAGTTGTCATTCTCTACTTGCTCTTGATCCTGATTGCAATGCAAGTCATTGGTGCTTACTTTATACGGGCCACGGAGTCATACTACTTAAATAATTTTAATGAAACGCTGAATACTCAGGCTAATCTTTTGGCAGTCAATGTTGAGAAATACCTGGAAGAAGAGAATATTCCCCGCGAAGATATCGATAACTTAATCCACAATCTGTTCGCCCTGCGTAATGCAGATGTACAGCTGCTTGATCAGAATGGGATCGTTCTTACGACTACAGAAGAGAATAAGGCTTTCATTGGTCAGAAGAATACACGTGCTGAGATTAACATGGCGCTCTTGGGAACCCGAAATGAATCCATTCAGTATAACCCGGAGACTCGACAACGGGTTAAAGTGCTGGCTTTGCCTATAAAAAAAGGAACGAAAATCTTGGGCGTACTCTATATGGTAGCTTCTATGGAGGAAGTGTACCATACGATGCGGCAGATTAACGGTATTTTTGCGACGGGTACGGTGCTGGCTCTTTTGCTCACAGCTGCGCTTGGTATCGTACTCTCGCGAACGATTACGACACCAGTCAAAGAAATTACCCGGCAAGCGACTGCGATGGTGGGCGGGGATTTCAATGGTCAGGTACGCATCTACTCCGAGGATGAGATTGGACAACTAGGAGAGACATTCAACCTGTTGACCCGAAAGCTGAAGCAGGCGCTTTCCCAGACGGAGGCGGAAAAGGAAAAGCTGTCTTCGATTTTAACCAATATGACTGATGGAGTTATCGCAGCGGACGGCAACCACAATATTATTCTTGTCAATAAACCGGCGCAACGCATTCTCGGTGTGGGCTACAAAAAGGTATTGGGAAAAAATTTGTACGAGGTTCTCGCCATTCCAGGAGAAGAGGAATGGGATTTTCTATTTAAAGAAAACGGATCGATGCTAATGGATATGAATGTGGACGGAGAAGAACGTCTCATTCGCTTTTCATTTACCGTGTTGAAAAGCCGGGGGGAAGAGGAGAAGTCTGGTATTATCGCCGTCTTGCAGGATGTAACCGAACAAGAAGCGATGGAGAAGGAGCGCAAGGAGTTTGTTGCCAATGTTTCGCATGAGCTGCGTACGCCATTGACGACGCTCAAAAGCTATCTGGAAGCGTTGGAAGAAGGCGTAATTGACGATCCAGCCCTTTCCCGGCGCTTTCTGCGCGTTTTGTTGAATGAAACGGATCGGATGACTCGGCTGGTGACGGATCTGCTACAGCTTTCCCGGTACGATGCCGGGCAATACATGCTGGATTTGCAGCCGTTGAGCGTTCATGAACTGTTGCAGGACGTATCCGAGAGGTTTGCGCTGCGAAGTCAGCAGGAGAAGATTGCTTTACGATTGGATTTGCCTGTGGATTCTCTCCCATTGGTTAAAGCGGATAGAGATAATATTATTCAGGTGCTTGATAATTTGATTTCGAATTCGATGAAGTACTCGAATGAGAATACAACGGTAGTCATACGAGCGCATAAAGAAGAGAATGCTGTACGTATCGAGATTATCGATGAAGGAATGGGGATAAGAAGACGCGACCTAGACAGGATTTTCGAACGCTTTTATCGGGTAGATAAAGCTCGTAGCCGAAGCGCGGGGGGAACAGGGCTTGGCCTTTCCATCGCGCGTCAAATTGTGCTCGTTCACGGAGGCACAATTGAAATTGATAGTGAATGGCAGAAAGGGACGCGTGTTAGCTTTACTCTGCCATTGTATGGGGAGAATGAAGATGAAGCTTGAAAGACTGAAAACCCTTATTTTAATCTCTCTTATTTCATTGAGTCTTATCCTGTCGGGCCTTCTCTGGAATAGTGCGCCTCAGCTGGACAGCCTGACACCGGCCGACTATGTAGCGTCCCACCCTGTAGGCCATAAATATGAGGTAACGGACGTCATTTATCCCTCTTCCATAATGCTTCATGTTGGGGATGGCAAACATATGAAAGCCAACATCGAATCGGCTATGTACAAGCGACTAAGAGCGGAGATGGATAAGTGGTATCTTTATGATTTTGCAAAGATAAAAATCACCAAAGAAGAATGGGAAGGAATTATCAATAAGAAAAAAACGGTAGAAATCATCTATAAACATGAGATTCCTACCGATATTGCAAGTGAATTATTCAATGTCCGAGGACGCTTTCCAGATGACTTTCGTTCGGTAAGTCGTATTGTACTTTATGAGAATAAAGAACAAAAGGCGGTTCATGCACTTCTTCTCTCTGATAGGAGCCAGCAAATTATCCAGGCACATACATCCATGATTCCAGAAGAAATGACCAAACTATTTGTGCCAGCTAATCTGGATGGGTTGTCGGAACAAATTTTATTCCGCACATTTGCAGAAAAAGCAGAGGACAATGATACTTTATTTTACCAGCCGGTTTATGTACCGAAGGGGCGGGAGAAAATGTGGCGCTACCGATATTTCTATCAGCCATTGACGGTTCAACAAGTATTGGATGCCATGTTTGTGGATGCCAGTATGGCACGTCAGATAACCGAACGGGACGGCACAATGATTTATACGAATGGTAGCCAATCAGTCTCCATTCCTGGAAGCCATGATTACTTGCTGTACCGTCATCCAACACACGAATGGGAAAGCCAATCAAGCGAACGCGCCAATTATGAAGCGCTCAGCTCGGTACTGTCTTTCGTCAACCAGCATGGTGGTTGGACTGGTCGTTATTATCTGGAAAGCGTAAGCGGGGTGGATGCGAAAAGCCAGGAGGAAGCAGTAGCGTACCGTTTTCGCCAGTACGTTGGCCCCTATCCATTGTTTAGTATGAAGGGAACAGATTTGAACATTATCTCTGCCCGTATCTCCGGGGGGAATGTATCAGAATTATTCTATCCTATGCGGCAGTTGGATTTATACTTTGAACGGGTACCCGTTGTTGCTGTCTCTGGAGAAGAGCTAATAAAGTGGCTGGAGAATAAAGAAATCAGCAAGCAACAGGTCGTATCTGTCGAACTTGGTCTTTATACGCGCCGCGTCTATGATTTTATCGAGATGAAACCGTGCTGGGCTATTCATTTGACAGATCGTGATCCGCTCTATGTAGCAGCGGATGTCGAGGGGTTCGGCAAGTGAGCGGGAGGAAGGGAACATGGATTGGAGTAGAGCGAAGACCATTCTCATTGTAACGTTTCTACTGCTCGATTTATTTCTGGGTTATCAGGTCATTATGAGCCAGAATCGGGATATAGAAACCGCTCCGCAGGGAGAACTCATTCCATCAAGCCTCGAAGAACTATTAAAGACGCGCAATATCACATTGGATACAGGGATTCCGAATGAAACACCGCAGATGAACTATGTGAATGTACGGTTTACTAGCTTTGCACACCATCTGCAATCGTTGACCGGTCAAGTTATCGGTCAGCAAGGAGTAGGAGTTATGGTAAAATTTAATGAGCCAGTTAAGCTATCCGACTTCACAAACAAGGCAGAGGAGCTCAAAATCCTGGAGCCTTATACAATATATGGGCGGGATTATATATTCGATGAAAAACGAAGTTCGGATACGGTCCAGCGGTATGTTCAACAATACGGGAAGTACCCTATATTTAGCGCTCCGCTTGATATTGTAGTGAATGAGAAAAGAATTACCGGCTATCGGCAAATTCATGTACAGATTGTCAATCAGGGGACAGGACGCAAAATTATCCCTGCCTTTACTGCAGTGAGAACCTTGCTGGACAACGGATATATTCGATATGGAGAGAATATATCTGATGTATCGGTCGGCTATTATGGTCATATGTATGATGCTGATATTCAAGTACTTGCTCCTGTCTGGCGGGTGGTTCATACGGAAGGGGTCCACTATGTAAATGGCATTACAGGAGCGATAGAACAAGCGCCACCTCTTGAAAAAAACTCGATTATCTCCAATAATAATACTAGCAAATAAGCGCGATTAGATTTTAGGCGGAGAGCACAGCAGGGAGAGAGGAAAGGCTTATGAGATTTAGCGTGCTTGCCAGTGGAAGCACTGGAAATTCTTTTTTTATCGAATCAAAAAACAGCAAAGTGTTGGTAGACGCAGGATTAAGTGGTAAACAGATAGAGAAGCTGTTAGAAGAAGCGGGGATAAGCGCAGCAGATCTGGATGCGATTCTGATTACGCATGAGCATTCCGATCATATTAAAGGGGTGGGTGTGCTGGCACGTCGGTATCAGTTGCCGGTCTATGCCAATTCGAAGACATGGGAGCAGCTTGATCGACAACTGGGTAAGATCGCAGAGGATCAGCGGCTGATTATGGAAGCGGGTGAGATGACCGAGTTTGGCGATATGAAAGTCGAATCATACGGTACTTCGCACGATGCTGCTGAGCCGATGGGGTTTTGCTTTTATGAAAACGATATGAAAGTAAGCCTGACGACAGATCTTGGCTATGTGAGCCAACGTATCAAAGACACGGTGTGTGGTTCGGATGCGTATGTCTTCGAAGCAAATCATGATGTGGAAATGTTGCGGATGGGAAGTTACCCATGGAATACGAAGCGCCGTATTCTAAGTGATGTCGGCCATCTCTCCAATGAGACGGCAGGAGAGGCGCTCGGTGATATTTTGGCAGGGAAGGGCGAGACTGTATATCTGGCGCACCTCAGTAAAGAGAACAACATGACTGAGCTGGCGCGTTTGACGGTAAAAAACATCCTTGAGGATTATGGGTTTCAGGATGAAGAACATGTTAAGCTAATGGATACATCGCCCGTCCGTCCTACAAAGATGCAAGAGATTGTACGTAAATGAAGCAGCACAATCGGCAACAATAATAAGTATGAGATAATGCGGTACAGAAAGGAGCAACGCTATGGGATACTACGGTGACGACTTTTATGATGACCAGAAGAAAAGCAGACGAGGCGGCGCTTCTACGTTTTTTATCTCGCTCGTTTCTGCCATTATTGGTGGTCTTATCGTATTGATGATGGTACCTACGCTATCAAAATCAGGCTATCTTCCCGGTCTTGCCCTTCCCTCTGCTGAACAAGAGCAGCCAGCTCAACACACACCGGCTCCGAGCGGTGGCAATATTAACTATTCTGTTGAAGTAGGTTCAGGAGTAGTAGAGGCCGTGAAGAAGGTAGAGAATGCAGTAGTAGGTGTCATTAATATTCAGCGTTCCCGGGATTTCTTCGGACAATCGGAGGAAGGGGAAGCTGGTACCGGCTCAGGAATCGTATTCCGCAAAGCCGGGGATAAAGCTTATATAGTAACGAACAATCATGTAATTCAAAGAGCAGAGCGCGTACAGGTATCCCTTATTAAAGGAGAGAAGAACCTGGATGCAAAAATAATAGGCACGGACGATTTAACGGACCTTGCTGTACTTGAAGTCGACGGTTCAAAAATTCAGCAGGTTGCCGAATTCGGCGATTCTTCAAAAGTAAAGGCGGGAGAACCTGCCATCGCTATCGGAAACCCGCTCGGTCTGGAATTCTCCCGTACTGTTACACAGGGGATCATCAGCTCGGTTGAGCGGACGATGCCGATTGACTTAAACGGGGACGGGGAACCTGATTATGAGGTGAATGTGCTGCAGACAGATGCAGCGATTAACCCGGGAAACAGCGGGGGAGCTTTGGTCAATATTGCGGGGCAGGTAATTGGGATTAACAGTCTCAAAATTGCAAAGGCGGGTGTGGAAGGGCTCGGCTTTGCCATTCCGATTGACGACGCCAGCAAAATCATTGATGACCTCATTAAATATAAATCCGTTCAACGTCCGGCGATGGGCGTGATCCCTGTAGATCTCTCATCGATTCCGCGTCAAGCGTACAAAGATCCGTTGCAGCTTCCGGACGATGTGGTCAGCGGTGTCGTTATTAAGGATGTAAGTCCGATAAGCCCTGCTGATAGGGCCGGTTTGAAGCGGTACGATGTCATTGTGCAACTCGATGATCAGAAAATTACGAATCAGGCTGAATTACGCAAATATTTATTCCAGAAGAACATTGGCGATACGGTGAAAGTAACGTTCTACCGCGACGGCAAGCAACAAACTGCGAATGTAACGCTTGCCAAACAGAAATTGGAGTAATGATGAAGGAAACCGGGGATAATATATGCCCCGGTTTTTGTATGTTTATATGGAAAATAAGGTATGATAGGAGCGAACAAAATGAAATCGGAGGGGAAAAACATGATGGACCCGGCAAAAAAAGAATATCTTGCAAATGGTGGCGATCATTTTATCGTATGTGCAGCTGATCAGATGGAGCTTGCACTTGATGAATTTGTGGATGAATATAGCGAAGCGCCAGATGTATATTTGTTAACAGAAGTGATGCAGGAGCTACCGGATTGGAAAGTGCCCGAGACGTGCCGGTATAGTAAACAGAAACCTATGTATATTTTAGTTTAAAACAAATTCGCAAAAATCCCCATGATAGGGCAATTCATTCAATTTTTGTGAATAACTTGTGGGCAATTTTGTGCAAAGTTCATTATCCACATGTGATTTAAAAAATATGGAAAAATAAAATCCTTGACATTACTGGGGTTGGAAGATTTTTATATGTGATTTCTATACACAAAAAAGTTACCAACAATTTGTGGATAACTACGTTTATACGGGGGATAACTTTTAAAAAAGTGTGAAAAAAGCGAAAGGGAAAGAAGTTATGCACATTACAATTGTGGCGGTCGGCAAACTAAAAGAGAAGTATTTGAAGCAGGGAATCGATGAGTATCGGAAACGGTTAACAGCTTATGCGAAGGTGGAAATTGTGGAGGTTGTGGACGAGAAGGCACCGGGAAATTTAAGTGAAGCTGATATGCTGCGGGTGAAGGAGAAGGAAGGCGAGCGGATTCTGGCTGCATTGAAGCCTGACCAGCATGTGGTCGCACTCGCTATCGAAGGCGAGCTATGGTCATCGGAGCAGCTGGCGAAGAAGCTGGATAATCTGGCGACGTACGGCAAGAGTTCAGTCGCCTTTCTTATCGGCGGTTCGCTCGGCCTGTCGGATGCGGTGATGAACCGGGCGAATGAGTATTTATCGTTTTCAAAGATGACGTTTCCGCATCAATTGATGCGGCTGATTTTGCTGGAGCAGGTGTATCGGGGGTTTCGAATTAATCGCGGGGAACCTTACCATAAGTAACTGCAAACCCAACGAAAAAAACACGATATGTTTATAAAAAAGCATGTCGTGTTTTTTAGGACTAAATTTCCGTTTATCATCAGTAAATAGGTCCATATTTGGTATAATTATATAAAACACTTGGGGGAGTAATTATGAATTATAACTTCATGCTTTGGGGAGAAAATTTAGAATTTAATGATCAAGATTTATTTTTTATAAAGTTATATTTAGAAGGTGAACGACTAGCTGATGATGCATGTAGACAAATAGAAAACATATACGATAAACAATGCTCATCACTACGAGATATGGAACGTAAACTTTTTGATGAAATACATAATGAATTAGACAGGATAAGCGAAAAGTATTATTTAAAATTACAAGAAAGAGGCCAGTATTCTATTAATAGGGATGATTTTGCCCCATATGTCTTTAGACATAGTTTTAGAAGCTTTGAGATTATTAAAGAATTAAAGGAATTATATCAACACGCCTCAAGAAACAAAGACAGTACTACAATGATTAAGATTTATAGAGACACAAATACTAGAAATGAAATCATTGAATCATTATATATTGATATATTACATATGCATCAAGCTTATTTAGATTTTTTAAGAGATTTCGAAGAGCTTAATCTTATTACGTTTGACTTTTTGGCAAGAAAAAAAGCAATTCAAATTTATGATAATTTATATAGTAGGGATGTACCTGAACAATATTGGATTGAAGCATGTGTGGAAATGTTAGAGAATTGGCCTTTAGAGCCGGCATTTTATCAATTAGCTGTTGAACTCCTTGGAGATGAAAGTGGTGAACTTAAAAGATTAGCTGAATTCGTTGGTCTTTCGATTGATGTAGAGAGTATTAATAAATCTGAAGTAAGTGCATCCCTTGCTTTGGGTGATAACAAATTGGATATTGACAATACACTAAAAGATAATATGGTTTATAAACTTTTAAAGGAATACTTAGAAGAGGGACTACTTTATGTTTTAAATTCTACTTTGAACTTGTTAGATAATTCCTGGAAAAAAAGGACATTTATTTATTCCAGTGATAGACCTGTGCTTGAGAAGTTTGAGTATGCCTTTAAAAAATTTGCTTTCCTAGATATAGATGAAAATCCCTTAATTTTACATGACTCCTCATTACTAAAGTCTGGTGGGGCAGGATTTCTTATTACAAATAAAAGAATCCATGCAGATGTTTTCGGAAAAGGAAAAATGTCATTTTTATTTAATGAAATATATAGTATTGATGCAAATACACAATATGTAATTTTAAATGAGAAATTCTTTATTTCAATCTATCCTATTGATCAAGAGGATAAGAAATTAATTTGGGAATTAATACAATTTTATATTACAATTATCCCAAATATTAAATGTACATATGAACAAACAGTGGAACATGAATCAATTAATCTGGAAAACCATAATAATCCGAATACTAAAGATCCTGCAGGTATTTATAATCGTATACGTAGTGATGAACTTAAGAAAAAATTATTCTATTTAAACCAAAATGTGAAAGCAGATGCTAAGCTAAATAAAATAATTACTACCTATGCTAATTTGGATTTAGATGAAAAAATGATAATGGGGTATGATGATACTGTTTTTGGAAGTGCTAAAAATGGCTTTCTTTTAACTAACAAGGGTATACATATTAAAGGATTAATTCAAAAGGCAAGATTTATTTCATATGAAGAAATAAATGAGATTTTCTTAAAGGGATTTTCAAAAGAATTATATATAAATAATATAGAGGTAAGCTTAACGCAATTATCTGAAAGGCATAGCAAAGAGGAGTTAGTCAGTCTGTTAAAGTATATTTCAGGCTTAAGCAGATAAAAACTATGTAAGGTATCCACTTACTATTTCAAAATGGATATCTTACAGTTTGATATATATATTATATATCTGGATGTCTATGCTGATAGACAGTCCATATATGAGACTAGGAACATAGAGGGACATATAAAAGTAGTGGGTTATATTCTTGACCGCTCTATTATATATTCCTCTAAGCATTTTTTTGGTATTCTCCATTTACGCCCAACCCTAAAGGCTTTTAACTCCCCACTATTAAGCAATTTATATACATAATTCCTGCCAATGTATAAAATCTCTATTACTTCTTCTACATCTAATATATCACTTTCTGAATTTATTATAATAGTGACCTCCTCGTATAGTATGTTTAAGCCCATCGAAATCACGAATTTCCAGTTGGATTTGAGAGACTGTTAATCAAAAAACAAAGATATATTTTCCTACCCTGTAACTGTAAAGAAGGGGAGGGGAACACCACACGGAAGCATAGGAGCCGCTTTTTACCCTGACCAGTCGGGACCGCAAAACATCTGGGTAGATGCGAAGAGGGAGGCTATTGCCGTCCTCTCTTGCCCGGCAGAGGCAACCGCTTGGGAAGGGAGACGAAAAGCCTTGTTTGTGTCCCGTTG
>NZ_KE952712.1:0-1083 GCF_000466385.1 Aneurinibacillus aneurinilyticus ATCC 12856 | reverse complement strand
CACCCTTGGTATCCATAGATGGATAGAAAAGAATAACGCGTACGGCGTGCGTCCGTTTTATTTTTCTACAGCAAAGCTGCATAAGGGTAACAGCCAAGTTTTCTTTATTGTGTGGAGCGTGTGGTGCCAAGGACGAAATCGACCGACAACGGCTTCCTGCTCCGTAATACCCAGATGTTTTGCGGTCCCGCCTGGCTGAGGTAAAAAGTGGCCTTGCGGTCCCGCCTGGCTGGGGCAAAAAGCGGTCCTCTACGCTTCGGGGCGGGAGACGAACCGACGCCCGTTTGGGGCACGGTGTGGTGGCGATCCACTCTGGATCATACTGGATAATCAACACCCTTGGTTACTGGTATCTTATCTATCATATCTGCTTTAGTAACAATAGTAGATTATCTGTTAACAAAGTCTAACCCTACTATATTTTTTCTAATGTGTGTATTTGGATTACTTGCTTATGCTTTAGACTCAAGAGATAAATTTAAAGAATTACGTAATAATGGAATTGTGTACAGGGAACAAAAGCCGATTCTCGTTGAAGAGAATAATGGGGTTTACAAAGTAAAAAATATGGTATCTGCCCAATATGTAATGGGAGGGTTTACATTTATTATGATGAGAGATTTAAAAAAGGCTAGGAAAGTATGTAAACAATAACGATCATTTATATACGTATGATCGCACTATCGATGTTGGGGTTCCATGAGAGGTTATTAATTTTTATCATTCTAAGTAAAAATGTAAGAAAGCGCCCTAGTCAAAAACTAATCTCCATCAAGAAGTATGTACTGGACCGCAAGTAGTATGCTTGCGGTTTTTTTCGTTGCAGTTTTTCAAAACTTGCTAAACCATGTTATAAAGAACTGCAAACCTAAGGAGAAATTTACATAAATTTTTAAGGATGCTAAAGGATGTAAGAAGAGAAAAAATGAAGGAAGAATAGTATGGAGGTAGTGATAGTGTGCGTGAAAAATGGGTAAATCAGAAATTAAAATATTGACTTTACAGTAGGTTGTTAGTTATTTCAAACGTTTTAATCTAAATGTAAAAACTGTTGGTAGACTGAATTCTGGACACGCAGAACCG
>NZ_KE952711.1:13043-28450 GCF_000466385.1 Aneurinibacillus aneurinilyticus ATCC 12856 | reverse complement strand
TGATTCAGTTTTCAGAGTGTAATAAATGAACCCCTTTATCTGAGCAGTCAGGTAAGGGGGTTTTTAGTTTTTATTATAATGAAGAATCATTCAGTATAAAAAATATATCGCTCCTGTAAAAGTAAATCATATACCAGGTTTGGAAATTTTCTTGCGGAAAGTGTTAAAAATTCTTGAATCATGTACATATCTTCAGACATAAAAGAGAACACGATCTCTCCCCATCTTTCTGTTTCATACCGACAAAGCATGCCTAACACATACATAATCATATAATGAATAACTACTTCCGGTATCGTATGATTTTTGCCTGCTTGTGTTTTATAAAAAAAACTTCCTTTGTAATTGTGGAGAAATAAAATATTCTCAAAGCCATTACCGCTTTCTGTAACATGTATTTTCTCAGGATGATGCCATTCTAGCCGAATAATACCGCGAGGTGCTTCAAGCGAAGAGGCTGCAAAATAAGCTTCTCCTTGATTGTAGCGATTTAAATAATGAATAAATGATGCATACGTCAAGTGAACGTTATCAAGAACAAAATCGGGAAGATAAAAAATTGTGTATAGTCGTTCAAAATTTCGATGTGATGAAAGGGATACTGAAGTCAGGGAAGCATGTTTATATAATCGCTGGTAAGCTGCCTGTAGTTCTGGTATTATCGCTAACAAATCCTGTAGCCGATACTTTTCCTGTAACGGTTCCTTACTTAGAAAAGTATACAGATACGGAAGCAGTCCTTCTTTTTGTACACGAACTTCATCTTCAGCAAGCGAATAATAATTTCTTTTGATTTTGCGGCTTGTTACTCCGTGTTGCAGCACCCGTGTGTTTGAGGGATAATGAGGATCACGTGTAAGCACATATGCCTTTAAGAGACTTACCATTCCATAATATAGAAGCAAGGGCTGGACAAGAATGTCACTTTCAGCAGCTGAAAAATAATATTGGCGGGCCTGTTTTATGTAATAGATGAATTTTGAAGCATTATGAAATGCATATACATTAGATTTTGGAATATTTTGTTTTTCGTATGTTTGTTGTAAAAATGCTTTGGTGGTTGGCTCGCTTTCGAAATACAGATAGCTGTCCCACATTTTTTTCGTCGGATTTTCACACATTATTGTATGGACCGCCTGATACATGTTTTTCACCTTTTCCTTTCTAAATTATTCGTGAAAATAGAAAATAAAGGTACGAAAACGCTTAATTTCTGTTATTGTTTACAGAAAAGCCGAACTATATTACAGTATTCTTGACAGTAAAATAAGGGGTTTGTTAAACTTTCGATAATATAAATCCACGACTAACAAACTAAAAGAAAAGGAAGGTATTTCTCGTGTGGGAAAATAAATTCAGCAAAGAAGGTTTGACGTTTGACGATGTATTGCTTATTCCAGGAAAATCTGAAGTGTTGCCACGTGACGTTAATGTTTCCACACAATTAAGTGAGAATGTGAAATTAAACATTCCTCTGATTAGCGCCGGTATGGACACAGTAACTGAATCGGCATTAGCCATTGCTATCGCACGCCAGGGGGGGATGGGAATTATTCACAAGAATATGTCCATCGAACAACAGGCGGAAGAAGTCGATCGCGTTAAACGCTCCGAAAGTGGTGTTATTACCAATCCATTTTCCCTGCAGCCGCATCATCCGGTATCAGATGCGGAAAAATTGATGGCCAAGTTTCGTATTTCCGGGGTTCCTATTGTTGATGAAAAAAATCAACTGGTCGGTATTCTTACTAATCGTGATTTACGTTTCGTTCATGACTATTCTGTGCAGATTGCAGAAGTGATGACGAAAGAAGAATTGGTAACTGCTCCAGTAGGCACAACGTTAAAACAAGCGGAAGAAATCCTACAGCGCCATAAAATCGAGAAACTTCCAATCGTCGATGAAAACAACGAATTGAAGGGCCTTATTACAATTAAAGATATTGAGAAAGCCATCCAGTTCCCTCACGCTGCCAAGGACGCCCAGGGAAGGCTTCTATGCGGTGCTGCTGTCGGCGTATCCAAAGATACATTTGAACGCACTGAGGCCCTTGTAAAAGCCGGAATCGACTGTCTTGTCATCGATACGGCACATGGTCATTCCAAAGGAGTAATCGATACAGTAAAAGAAGTACGGGCAAAATATCCTGACCTGACCATTGTGGCCGGTAATGTGGCTACTGGACAAGCGACTCGTGACTTAATTGAAGCAGGTGCTTCTGCTGTTAAAGTGGGTATCGGGCCTGGATCGATTTGTACGACACGTGTTGTTGCCGGTATTGGTGTACCTCAGATTACGGCTATTTATGACTGTGCTTCTGTAGCACGGGAATACAACATTCCGATTATTGCGGACGGTGGAATAAAGTATTCCGGTGACATCGCCAAAGCCATCGGAGCAGGTGCATCTGTAGTTATGATCGGAAGCCTGTTCGCTGGATGTGAAGAAAGCCCGGGAGAATCTGAAATTTACCAGGGCCGTCGTTTCAAAGTATATCGTGGCATGGGATCTCTTGGCGCAATGAAGGAAGGTAGTAAAGACCGTTACTTCCAGGAGAAAGAGGACGATAAAAAGTTGGTTCCTGAAGGCATTGAGGGCCGCGTGCCGTACAAAGGACCGCTGGTGGATACCGTATATCAACTAGTTGGAGGCTTGCGCGCAGGCATGGGGTATTGCGGAACTGGCAGCATTGAGGAACTAAAAAACAATGCTCAATTCATCCGTATTACAAATGCCGGATTAAAAGAGAGCCACCCGCACGATGTGAATATTACAAAAGAGGCTCCAAACTATTCGCTTTCGTAATATTTTTGTAAGAAAATAGTTAAGAAGACAGGGAATAAACACCCTGTCTTTTTTAGTGTTGTATGGTAGAATTAAGAGTATTGTGTAATTCATGTGGAGGTGCGAGAGTTGTCAACGCTACTTGTTAGACAGATGAAGAAACCGATTATGCTAGCACTGGCGTTTCTGGTGTTTTTTGTACCGATTCTTCTCACGGTAAACACTGGACAAGCCCAGGCAGCGGCTCCAGTGCTTAATCTGGATGTGAGGTCGGCCATCATGATTGAGGCGAAGACGGGAAAAATCCTGTACAAATACAATGAGAATCAGGCTTTTCCTCCGGCTAGCATGACCAAGATGATGACCGAATACCTTGTGCTGGATGCCATCCAGAAGAAGAAACTATCCTGGGATCAGAAAGTCACCGTTGATGAGTATGGTGCATTCCTTGGAAAGTCGAAAACATCAGGCGTATTGCTTGCCCTGAACGAAGTACATACTGTAAAAGAACTTTATGACGCGATGGCTATTTACTCGGCTAATGATGCCACCGTTATGCTTGCTAAGACGGTAGCGGGTTCCGAAAGCGAATTTATAAAGCTGATGAATAAAACAGCAAAAGAGTTTGGCATGACGCAGACGTATTTTGCTACTTCAACCGGCCTTCCGCTTGCGGACTTAAAGCAATTCGCTTCGGAATCGGCGACCGGCGAAAACATGATGTCTGCCAGAGACTCGGCTATTCTGGCTAAGGAATTACTTACAAGGTATCCCGAATTATTAGAGACAACCAAAATCCCGCATAAAACCTTCCGAGAAGGAACGTCTCGTCCATTGAAAATGGATAACTGGAACTGGATGCTTCCGGGGCTTGTGAAACAGTATGCAGGAGTAGATGGCCTGAAAACAGGTCATACAAATGCAGCAGGTTTCTGTTTTACCGGTACGGGAGAACGCAACGGTGTTCGTCTTATTACTGTTGTAATGGGGGCTAAATCGTTCTTGAGCCGTTTCACAGAGACAAGTAAGATGCTTGATTATGGCTTCACCAATTACAAGATGCAGCCGCTTCTCAAAAAAGGTGCGCAAGTGCCGGGCGGCGAGATGGCTAAGGTCGACAGAGGAACAGATAAAGAAGTAGCTGCTTTGGCAAGCCAGGATGTACTTTACCCAGTAAAGGCGGGTGAAGAAGGCGTCTACAAGCCAAAAGCGGTGGTGAAGCAGGTTACCGCTCCTATAAAACAGGGACAGGAAGTTGGGTCAATTAAAATTGTCGGTTCAAACGGTAAAGCCGACGAATTCCTCCGTCCGATTGACGAGCAGAAAGCGGGCGGTACACTGGTAGCCAAAGATGAGGTAGAAGAGGTAGGCTGGATTCGCCTTGCTTTCCGTTCTTTCTTTGGATTTATTGGAGATATTTTCAGCGGTTTGGGCAATATGATTAAGGGATTGTTCAGCTAGTGAAAAATGCGAAGGGGCGCTTCCTACAGCGTCCCTTTTTATAATACGGGATTATGAAGAGATACCAAGCGCTGTCTTTTACGAATGACCAGAAGATAAATTTTGCATATTATTTTTAGATATAGTAAAGTATAGGTGTAGTTTTTTTACAATGTATAAAGGCTATGATGAGAATTAGTAAGCGGAGGCTGGACGCCCAGAGAGTCGGTGGAAGGTGCGAACCGAACGGACAGACCGCTGAAATCCATCTCTGAGCCGTCGGCGATAAGTCGTTCCGGTTACACGTCCGTTATCATGTGTCGAAGGGCATAGAATAGAAGCTACGGGTTCTATATGCCGAAGTAGGGTGGCAACACGGGTAATCTCGTCCCTTAGGTGGGAGGGGATTTTTTTATTTTTTAAGCTTGATTCAGGAGGAGATATGTATGTTAGACGTCAAACGCTTGCGCAACGATTTCGACGCGATTAAAAAAGCGCTCGAAACGCGCGGAGAAAAATTAAACGAAATCGATAAATTCGCTGATTTGGACGTAAAGCGCCGTTCGCTGCTGGCTGAAAGCGAGCAGTTAAAAAACAAACGCAACGTCGTCTCCGAAGAAATCGCACGTCTGAAAAAAGAAAAACAAAATGCTGATAACTTGATTGCCGAAATGAAAGAAGTATCGGCAAAAATTAAGGAATATGATGAACAAATCCGGGTACTGGAAGAAGAAATTTCTCAAATTATGCTTGGTATTCCGAACGTTCCGCATGAAAGCGTACCTGTTGGGATGACGGAGGATGACAATGTACCGGTACGTCATTGGGGAGCCATACCTCAATATGCCTTTGAACCGAAGCCGCACTGGGATATAGCGGCTGAGCTTGGTATTCTCGATTTTGAGGCCGCTGCGAAGGTTACCGGAAGCAGGTTTGTTTTCTATAAAGGATTAGGCGCACGAATGGAACGTGCCTTGATTAACTTTATGCTTGACCTTCATACTACCGAGCATGGATATGAAGAAATTCTGCCGCCTTACATTGTAAACCGGGAAAGCATGACTGGTACTGGACAGCTTCCGAAATTTGAGGAGGATGCGTTCAAGCTTGAGGATACGGATTATTTCCTTATTCCGACCGCGGAAGTACCAGTGACGAACTACCATCGGGATGAAATCATGCCAGCGGATGTGCTGCCGATTCGTTATGCAGCCTATAGTGCTTGTTTCCGTTCAGAGGCCGGTTCTGCTGGCCGCGATACACGCGGCTTGATTCGCCAACATCAGTTCAACAAGGTGGAAATGGTTAAGTTCGTACAGCCGGAAACCTCTTATGATGAACTTGAAAGCCTTGTGAATAATGCGGAGAAAGTTCTCCAGGTATTGAATCTTCCGTATCGGGTTATGAGCATGTGTACAGGTGATTTAGGTTTTACAGCGGCGAAGAAATACGACATTGAAGTATGGTTGCCGAGCTATGGCACATACCGCGAGATCTCGAGTTGCAGTAACTTTGAAGACTTCCAGGCGCGTCGTGCAGGTATTCGTTTCCGCCGCGATAGTAAAGCGAAGCCAGAGTTCGTGCATACACTGAATGGCTCTGGTCTTGCTATTGGACGTACGATGGCGGCTATTCTGGAGAATTTCCAACAGGAAGATGGCAGCGTCCTAATTCCAGAGCCTTTGCGCCCGTATATGGGTGGCCTGGAAAAGCTTGTGCCGAAAAGTGCGAAGTAAAAATAATCTTTCCGTATAAAATGAAAAGGCGTACGACAGAATATCTACGTACGCCTTTTCTATATTATGTGGTTAGTTGAAGAAGCGTAATGTATGCTGGTTGCTTTCACCGCATCTCATAAACTTAATAAAGCACAGTAATTAAGGATAAAAGAGAATTTCCCCCTTTTTTTCCTGCGCCTTGTTTTGTGTCTTTTTGCCGGAGTTGCCGGGCAATGACCGGGAAAATGCAAACGAAGATTTGTCATTCTAAGAAAAGATATATATAATATAGTAAGTAGAATATATGGCTCCGTAGCTCAGCAGGATAGAGCGTCGGTTTCCTAAACCGTGCGTCGGAGGTTCGAATCCTCTCGGGGCCGCCATACATAAGCTAGTAACGACGCGGGTTTGCGCGATTTTGCAACCCGCGTCTTTTTACGTTTTTGGGTGGATTGGTCACTAAAGTGATTTTCCGGTATCAAATTCATGTAATTTTTCATTTGAAAATTTCTGTGCTGTTTTCCTTTTACGCTTTATCTGGTATGAATAGAAAAAGAATAAAGTTTCAAGTTGTTCGCTGGGGAGATTCAATGGGTAATACAAAAACGTCCCATCAATTGGAGCGAAGGGACGTTACTAGCCTATTTGTTTTTAGCATAAAGGAAATTATATTTGCTGGCATGTTTAAGTTCATCTGTCAAAATCTCAAATACCATGTTTTTAAACACTGTATATGGGATGGTGAAGTAAATTTTTCGGTAAAGCTCTACTGCGCCTAACTCGCCGAATATAGCCTTTTCGATACCAGCAAGGTAACTAGGTGGTCGTTCAAAAGGCATGCTATCGGTCGATTCGATAGTCTGCCCGGTTAAAGCGTAATACATTTGTTTAAACATTTGTCGATGCCGTCTTTCATCATCACGAATGGAAGTAATGATTTCTTTATCCTGATTGGATGGAGCGTTTTGGATTAAGTAGTCGTAAAAAAGTTCATCATTTCGTTCCCCTTGTATAGTTCTCCGTAAGAGAGGGAGAACGGCTTGTAGATTAGTCTGATACATCTGATATGAAGGTAGTACAGGCTGGGTTTGATACTGTACGGGTGTAAACGCAAATGGATATGAACTGTATTCTTGTATGATATTGCCGGGATATAAGTTCATGGGAAGTTCCTCCTGAGCATAGAGTCGCTAATATTTTATGAACAAACACCCAAAAGGTGAGAGGAAATAGAAAATTCGAGGGAAAAGTCTCAGTAAACAAGCATCACGATGCGCTCATTTCCCTTTTTACATGATAAATAAATAAAACCTCTTCCGAAGAAGAGGCGTCTCAAGGGGGGAAAACATGAAGTTATTCCTTAAAATTATTTTTCCCTGCATTCGAAAAATTAAACATAAAAAACGCCCTCTCCAGACCATGGATGCCAGGCTTTTATAATAGCATACATGATACAAATGAAGTCGTTCTAAATTGGAACGGCTTTTTGTTATTCATTTTCCGCGCTTTAGTAGCCAAAGAGCGCACAATCCGGTGCAGCACTTGTGAAAGGTATTTAGAAAACTACTTTTGGCAAAAAATAAAAAAGAAAGGTGCCAAAATGGTATGAACACACAGTGAGAAAGTGAGCGGAATCCGAGGCTGTATTATAAGACCGAAGAGCACGATAATCTTCTGTGCTAGAGATGAAATATTGCTTTCTTGCAACTTATTTTCCAAGGACTAATGGTTTTACCTTTTACCTATTTTTAAAGGATGAACCAAAACTGTTTCTCTAGACCCACACGAACTTAATCCAGTACAATGTTCAAAGTGCTGGATCAAGTTTGTGTGAGGGGGAGGGCGTGATATGAAAAATTCGTCTTCATTAATCGCATTATGGATCAGTCTTATTAGTAATGTGGTATTAACCGTATTAAAGGTTGTTGTCGGATATTTATTTAACAGTCAGGTACTTATCGCTGACGGAATTCATAATGCTGGTGACGTCATTGCAACTTTCGCTGCACTGACATCATCACTAGTTTCAAAAAAACCTGCTGATAAAGATCATCCTTATGGTCATGGTAAAGCGGAGGTCATTGCTTCAGCAATTGTTGCCATTATTTTAATTTTAGCAGCTCTGTTGATGGTCTATAAATCGGTTGAGGCGTTATTCGAACCTGCAGCAGAGGCTAGTATTATTGCATTGGTTGCTGCGTTTGTTTCTTTAATATGGAAACAAGGACTTTATGTTTATTGTATTAGCCTAGGAAAAGCCCAAAATAGCAAAAGTTTAATTGCAACCGCAAATGATCATCTTGCTGATGTTTATGCATCCATTGCTGCTGTGGTAGGTATTGGTGCGACATTGATTGGTGAACGTTATGACATACCATTTGCCCAGTATGGGGATCCGATTGCTGGAATGATCGTTTCCTATTTTGTTCTGAAATTAGCCTACCAAATGGGAAAAGAATCCATTGGAGTTCTAATGGAAGAAAATGTGCCTTCGGAGCAATTGATTCAGTTAGAAAGCATTGTTCGTTCGATCCCACAAGTAAAACGAATCGATCGAATTCGAGCAAGAGAGCATGGTCATTATATTATTGTTGATGTAAGAGTGAGCGTTTCAAATAATTTAACGATTAAAGAGGGACACGATATTAGCCGCTTAATCAAGAATTCAATAAAAAATGAAATTCAAAATGTTGAAGAAGTACTGGTGCATTTAAACCCATGGTATGAAGAGGATGGTATACACTAAAGTAACCGACCCACAGATGGGTTCTTATCTACCTGTTTCTTGGATAGTAGGAGAACCCTGGATATTTCACGACAGGCCATTTCTCCTTGCGTAGCACATCCAGCAATTCCGGTCCGACGTTCAAATTATCTCGAACCAGATCGCGAGGGGTAAGCGCCATCCATTGGTTTAACGACACGTCTGCAAAGCGGTCACTTTTGAATATTTCCAAATACCACAACGTTTCAGTGCCAGTATTTTGGATATAGTGTCCAAAAGCAAAGGGGACATAGCCGACATCACCGGCTCTGTAATCAAATGTACGGGCTACACCATTTCCGGCAAATACAGTCATGCGTCCCTGTCCAGTAAGATAATATTGCCATTCATCGTTGTTAGGATGCCAATGAAGCTCTCTCATTGCACCAGGTTGGAGTTTAACCAGCGCCGCGGCGATAGTTTTTGAAATAGGAAAGTTAGAGGAATCCGCGATTCGCACGCTTCCCCCAGGCGTCAAACGCATATTTACCCCTGCAAGTGTAGTCGCAATCGGCTGAGGCACATATCCGTACGCTGCTTGATTCCAAGGTAGGTTTTTCATAGAACATGCTCCTCTTATTTTAGGTTGCTACAGGAAGAATCCTTTATTTTAGCAACTTATGATGCAGATGTGTCGACTGTGCCCATAAATAAAACTTATCCCTACAAATGGAAATGGCTACCAGTGGATATCAGGGCATCAAGAAGAACCGGCTGGCTTAGATTTTTAGATTTTTGGTTTTTCTATGTATAAATTCTTTCCTATGAGGCATTTTAAGATTAGTAATAACCAATATACTCCATAGGAGGAATTTCAGCATGGCTCAACAACAAAGCAGAAATACAAATAATCTGGTTGCCCCGCAAGCGCGTGCGGCACTTGATCAAATGAAGTATGAAATTGCGTCTTCATTCGGTGTACAACTTGGCCCAGATACGACATCTCGTCAAAACGGTTCTGTAGGCGGCGAAATTACAAAGCGCCTTGTACAAATGGCTGAGCAACAATTGAGCGGCCGTATTCAATAAGCAACAAACAATAAAGGCCTTCCGATTACAACCGGGAGGCCTATTTTTGTTTTTCGGCATACAGCAGCATAGCACAAAAACTCGCAAATGTTCTTAGCAAGGGATGGTTGAAGGTTAGTTTGTAATATAGTGGATAGGCAAAACAGCAAGAAAAAAGGCTTAATGTATATTTGAACATCTAAAAATAAACTATAATGATATCAAAGCTATGCATGGGAAAATTTTGTTCGGAGCAGTTCATTCAAAGTTAGAAATACTGTTTATAAACAGAAAAGGTATATAGCATTATGGGGAGGATAGGATAATGAATCAAAGTGTAATAAAAGCATTAAAATTACTCGACTTTTTTTCAAGTGAGCAAAAAGAATTGACGCTTAGTGAACTGTCAAACAAGTCGGATATGCCAAGACCAACGGCGTACCGTTTACTTTCCTCTTTGGAAGCATGTGGTTTTTTGTCAAAAATAAAAAATACTGATCAGGATGTTCGTTATCGTCTGGGGCTAAAATTGCTTGAATTGGGAAGCATTGTGGCCGAACAGCTTGAGCTACGCACTATTGCTTTACCCTGGATGCAAGAGCTTTGTGAGGATATCAATGAAGCGGTACATTTGGTAGTGCGGGAAGGAGACGAAGCCGTATATATTGAAAAAGTAGAGAGCAGTCATGCGGTGCGCCTTCACACACGTGTAGGGAAGCATTCGGAACTCTATATCGGCTCCGGACCAAAACTATTACTTGCCTATTTGCCTGAAAAGGAGCAACAAGCTATTGTTGAGAAACTATCATTCACAAAGCTAACCGAAAATACAGTCGATAATAAAGAAACGCTAAGGCAACAAATGCAACAAATAAGGGAAGATGGCTACGCGATTAGCCGTGGAGAACAGGACAAGGACACAATCGGTATCTCCTATCCGGTGCGTGACTATACGGGACAAGTTGTCGCGGCGTTGAGTGTGAGCGGTCCTACAACAAGAATCAGTCACGAATTTGAAGAAATCGTACAACAAAAAACAAAAGATACGGCAGCACATATCTCCAAAAAACTTGGCTATACGGAATCGAATATGTAATAGAAGAGATTGCCCTTATTATCATAGGGCAATCCCGATACATTCAAAAGATAAAATTCAAGCAGTATATAAATATTGATTTTTAAAAATATTTTGTATAGAATTAACGTATAATGAAATGCTATTTCAATTATTGAAATATAAGCTATCGACAATACAAACTTAGCATTTGAAAAAAAGAGAGTCCATCAACAGAACCGACATTATTTTTGCTTATTATAAGAAATACCATTTCAAATAAAGAAATGAAAAAATAACTAGGAGGGCGATGAATATGGTTGTTAAACCACAGCGGCTGCAAAATATTCCTCCCTACTTATTTCATGAAATCAACAAAAAAAAGCAGGCACTTGAAGAACAAGGGGTTCAGGTTATCGATTTAGGCATTGGATGTCCTGATTTGCCGACACCGAAGCATATTGTCGAACGGCTCAAATCTGAAATGGACGATCCGAACAATTTTAAGTATCCAGGGTATAGCGGGTGTGAAGAACTTCGGGAGGCCGTTGCTCATTTTTACAAAGAACGTTTTGACGTTAATCTGGATGTGGCAGGTGAAATTGTTGCCCTTATTGGCTCAAAGGAAGGAATCGGGCATTTTATCTCTGCGGTTATTGATCCAGGTGACATCGTACTTGTTCCTGATCCGGGATATCCGGTATATCGGGCAGCAACTTACCTTGCGGATGGTGTTCCATACAGTATGCCGCTGTTGAAGAAGAATGGATTTTTGCCTGATTTTTCGTCCCTTCCTGCTGATGTTGTACATAAGGCGAAACTTATGTTTTTGAATTATCCTGGCAATCCGACGGCAGCTATAGCTGATGAGCACTTTTTCCGAGAAGCGGTAGTATTTGCGAAGCAGAATGGCATCATTATTGCCCATGATGCCGCATATCAGATGGTAACATTCGACGGATACAAAGCTCCAAGCATTTTGCAGGTAGAAGGGGCAAAAGAAGTCGCCGTGGAATTCGGGTCCCTTTCTAAAACGTATAACATGACAGGGTGGCGCCTTGGATATGCAACAGGAAACAAAGAAGCGCTGGCGCTACTTTCCATCGTTAAAAGCAATATGGATACGAGTCAGTTCCTTCCTATTCAAAAGGCAGGAGCGACTGCGCTTCTATCAGATCAAAGGTGTGTAGCAGAATATAATCTTATTTATCAGGAACGTCAGGCTGCTATGATTGCTGCTTTGCAGGATATTGGTATTAATACGGAGGCGCCGAAGGGAAGCTTCTTTATTTGGGCGCCTGTTCCATCTGGTTACACATCAGGTGAGTTTGCTTCCAAAGTACTGGAGGAAGCAGGAGTCATCGTCACACCTGGCACGGCCTTTGGGGAATATGGCGAAGGGTATTTCCGTATCTCTCTATCTGTACCAACCAATAAGCTCTTAGAAGCGGCTTATCGTATGAAAACAAAGTTAGCTGTCTGCCGCTAAATATTTAATAGAAAAAGAATGGGAGGAAAGATAAGATGACAAAAGTAATGAACGGAGCCCAGGCAATTGTTGAATGCATGAAACGGGAAGGGGTCGAACATGTATTTTGTGTTCCGGGTGAAAGCTATCTTCCATTAATGGATAGTATTTATGAAGCTGGAGATATTCAGTTAATCTCAACACGCCATGAGGGAGGAGCCTCCTTTATGGCAGAAGCATATGGCAAGGCAACACGGAGGCCAGGTGTAGCTATGGCTACCCGCGCAGTTGGAGGTGCAAATCTTGCCATTGGTATTCATACTGCCTACCAGGACTCCACTCCAATGGTTGTTTTTTTGGGGCAAGTACACAGCAAATTTCGTGGACGGGAAGGTTTTCAGGAAGTCGAACTTGAGCGTTTTTTCGGTCATATTGCCAAGTGGACGGTTGAAATCAAAGATGCGGAACGTATGCCAGAATTAGTGCAGCGCGCTTTCCGTATTGCTAAAAGCGGTCGTCCAGGTCCGGTAGTTGTGGCGCTTCCGGAAGACGTATTGGTGGCTGAAGCAGAAATGTCATTCGGTCCGGTGGCACCAGTGCCGAAGCCACGTCCTGGTGCCAGTGAAGTGGCAGCGATTGAACAGCTTCTGGCCAACGCCAAACGTCCACTCATCCTGGGCGGCGGCGGTGTTATCGCGGCAGATGGTGAGCAGGCGCTTTTGAAGCTGGCTGAAGCGTTCCATATTCCTGTCATGTCCGCCTTCCGCCGTCACGATATTTTCCCTAATAATCATCGCTTGTATGTTGGCCATTCCGGGTTGGGTACTTTCACTCCGATTCTCGATACGCTGCGCCAGGCCGATGTTGTATTGGCCGTAGGTACACGTTTGTCCGAAGTAACAACACAGGACTATGGAATTTTCACGCAAAATCCGAAGCTCATTCACATTGATATCGATGCCGCTACACTCGGCAAGTCGTACAGCCCTGATCTCGGCGTAGTCGCCGATGCGAGAGAAGCGCTTGAAGCGCTGCTTGATATGAATGTAACATGTACGTGGGAAGGATGGGCTAAGGAACGACGCAAAGCATATGAGCTTGCCGGAGAGGGAGTAGCGAAGGAAGAATACGCCGTTGATAATCGAGAAATTATTCATATGATGCAGGAAGTGCTGCCGGAGGATGCAGTGATTACGAATGATGCCGGTAACTTCGCAGGCTGGTTGCACAGCTTTTACTCCTTTAATCGTCCGAAAACATACATCGGTCCGACATCCGGTGCGATGGGGTACGGACTTCCCGCAGCGATCGGTGCTAAAATAGCGAGCCCGGATAAAACGGTCGTATCGCTAGCTGGCGATGGTGGATTTATGATGACAGTGCAGGAGTTGGAAACGGCTGCTCGTTACAATATTCCGGTGATTGCGCTTGTTTTTAACAATAGCATGTATGGTACGATTCGCATGCATCAGGAAATGCATTATCCGGAAAGGGTTATTGGCACCGATCTTGGAAGCGTGAATTTCGCTGAGCTTGGAACGGCGCTCGGTGTGCAAAGTGTGAGAGTCGAAACAAACGAAGACTTTGAAGAAGCTCTGGCGCGTGCTGTGGCATCAAATGCACCTGCACTTATCGAAATTATGACCAATCCAGAGCGTATTTCAGTTCAGGCCACGATTTCCTCTATCCGAGAAAAAGCCAAGCCTTGAGTGTAGCAAGTATG
Organism: Aneurinibacillus aneurinilyticus ATCC 12856; assembly: GCF_000466385.1. Taxonomy (GTDB): domain Bacteria; phylum Bacillota; class Bacilli; order Aneurinibacillales; family Aneurinibacillaceae; genus Aneurinibacillus; species Aneurinibacillus aneurinilyticus. The sequence goes on along the minus strand of NZ_KE952711.1, from coordinate 14,490 downwards.
ACGCCGAGTTGAGCAATAGACAACCGGCGTCTTGCTATGTTTATAGAAATTGTAGCTACCTGTGGCTAATGTAAATAAACTGTGAATGAAGGGAATGTTTGTTCTGTTTTATCAATAAAAAAATGTATCATCCCCTCGTTTTTGATTTGTAAAAGCTTTTTCTCTCACCTCCAGATGAAATTTAATTTTTTCATCAAAGATTCCCTGAAGTATGCGTCTTTTAATTTGTTCCCAGCGCCGATACGCCAAAAAGTAAGTTGTATAAAATTTTTGGACGAACAATCCGACAATCTCTTTGTCCCCTTTGGGCAATTCAAGCTGTTCTACCATAAAGAATGGGATGGCTGCATACAGTTGGAAGTTCCTTGCTTGTGCTTCCTGCAGTTCGATAAGTCCCTGGAATGCCGGGTGTCTTCTGCGCTGATCCCCTACATGACGCAATGGATGGCATAGCTCATGGAAAAATGTTGCTCTTTGCTCACGTAAAGAAGAGTAAGGATTGAGAAAAAACATGGCGAATTCATTATCCCAGATGGCTGACTGTGCGTCTTCACAATATTGGATTTCGATATTGAATACGTGGCACAGCCGATCTAATGATAAATCAGACGGGGATAAAATACCGGCATTTTTATACAGCTTTTCGATACATAACTCCACTTCCGTTTTCTTGTAGTAATTGAGCATAAGCTTCTCCTTGGTGGAAACGTATGTTCCTTTTTTGTGTAAAAAGAAAAGCTCAATTGAGCTTCAGCTTTTTATCATTCTATACATATACATTTATGTAATAATTTTCTCTGTTGTTTATAATAATTCCCTGCCTGATCCGTAGGCCAAGCAGGGTTATGTATTTTTCTTATTTTGTCGCTCTTGTTTTCGTTTTTTGAAGCGAGCCACCATATCTTCGACTGTATCCATAATGACCTGTTGCTGCTCCGGGTCTAATTCTTCGAATCCTTTTAAACCGTCATAGAAAGCAATATTTATATTGGAGTCGTCAGTTGCCCCCGTTTTGAACGAAGGATCGTCTGTATGACCCAAAAGATAATCAGAAGAAACCTGCATCGCTTTAGAAAGAAGCGCAATATGAGTAGAGTCGGGAGTTGTGTACTCTCTTTCCCAATTTGATATCACTTGAGGAGAAACATTCACTTTCTTCGCTAATTCTTTTTGGGTCCATTGAATCTTTTGACGCTGTTCTTTAATTCTGCTCCCGATCATCCCTGCACCTCCCTCTCTATATAAATATATCACAACTAACGGATTTGGAAACAAAAATAACGCAAATTGAGAAAAAAACGAAAATGGTTATTGACTATAACGCATTTCGTTATTATCATATGAGTAACGATTATTGTTAGTTGGAAATTTTACCAAAAATCATATTGCGTATAAATAGTAATTGCCCTGTAAAGTAAAATATCACGCCTGTTGATTATCCATAAGG
>NZ_KE952711.1:0-12943 GCF_000466385.1 Aneurinibacillus aneurinilyticus ATCC 12856 | reverse complement strand
ACGGGACACAAACAAGGCCTTTCGTCTCCCTTTCTGAGCGATTGCCCTGGCCAGGCAAGAGAGGACGGCAATTGTCTCCCTCTTCGCCTCTACCCAGATGTTTTGCGGTCCCGCCTGGCTGAGGTAAAAAGTGGCCTTGCGGTCCCGCCTGGCTGGGGCAAAAAGCGGTCCTCTACGCTTCGGGGCGGGAGACGAACCGACGCCCGTTTGGGGCACGGTGTGGTGGCGATCCACTCTGGATCATACTGGATAATCAACACCCTTGGTAAAATATGTTTCAAGAGGTAAGCATAGTTTAAGAACCTGCGTGTGAACACAGCTTTTTTTATTCATTTACTAACGGAATACGTTATTAAAGGGGAGGAGTAGTATGAACAAACAGCTATTATTAGAGGAAGTTTGCGAGAAATGTCCGGGAACGGGTTGGGGAAGAACGACAAGATGCCAGATTCATGGGGAGCATATCGGCAAGGTGCAGGGGTGTCACCAGTGGGAAGAATACGAGGCTTCGCAGATGAAAAGCCAGACAGGACAGGCTCTATTCCCTGATTTGGAGCCTGCACTGGAAGCGGTACAGCGTGCGGATCAGGATTTGCGGGATTATCGCTGGATGATAGAAAGCATTGCGTCTTTAAAAAGCAGGGAGGAGGAAGATAAGCAGTATCCAAGAGAATGGCTGGAAGACATGATTAAAGGAGGAACATCGCAATACGGTATTGAGGCGTCATTGCCGAAGGCACAGGGCGTACATTCGGATGTAACGTTCAGAGAAGCGAGGAAATTGTTGCGAAACTGGGAGCGTATAAAGCGTTATGAATGTAAGGTGAAGAAGCTGGAAGCAGCCGTAGCCGCGCTACAGGATGAGCGGGAGCGGGCAGTTGCGGAAGGAATGCTGGACGGTATGAAGATGTATGAGATCGCACAGCAGCTCCGGGTAAGCCGTCAGACGGTGGATACGATTCGTCGAGCGATGGTACGCAATCTGGCATGGAATATGTATGAAGATGAGATGAGGGAAGGCCTGCCGGCATAGTGGCAGGCTTTTTTGACGTAAAGGAAAAGGCACGGGTATGATCCATGAATGAGCTGCTTTACATTTTAGACATTCCTTTACACTTTGGGCGTTTTTTGTGAGAAGAAGTTGCCGCGTGGTATGCTGGACGCAAGGAAAGATAAGCGAAAGGAGGTGATTCGGATGAGGGATATCGGGAAGAAAATATGGGCCGAGATTATAAATCAGATATATCCTGACCTCCCTGTTAGCTGGGAGGGGGATGTATGGCAAGCGGGTCAGCTTATGCGGCCCAGCGCCTTTATTGAGGCCGACCTCGTATCTGAAAAAATACATACGGGGCAATCCATTCGTATGGTGGAGGATGTAAGGCTTGTTTTTCATTATGAATATGAGCGGATTGATGAACAGGAGAGGGGGGAGCCAATACCGTTTGATTTGGCTCCCTTCTTCATGTATTTACGTCAGAAGCGGTACTGTGTGGCGTCGAAACTATTTGAAACGATGCTAGTAATCGAGCCACCCCGAACGCAGGAGAAGCGCGATCGGATAGAAGTGATGTTCCGGTATTCCTACCTGCTGCATGTTCCTAAGCCGACTGCGGAGGATGGAACAGAAAGAATGAAAATTAACGATTTCTATGTTGAAGTCAATGGAAAGGAGGTGAAAGCGTGAGTGAGAAACGTATGCGCAAGTCCCCGGCTACAGCCATTCAAAGGGAAGTAAACAAGCGAAAAAAATCCGAATGGATTGAGAGCGCATGGCCCGTATTCAAAGCAGAACGCTTTGAGATGGCCGGCGCTCTTTTTGATTGCGAAGCGAATGCAGAGCTAACCAAGCAGGAAGTAAAACAAAAACTGGATGCCTACCTGCATCCAAAGGAGGATAAAAATGTCAATTCAACGAATTAGATCAGGAGCATATGTGGACCTTCTGGCCAAAGCAAAAGCACGGGTTTTACCGACTGCTGGCCGCGTACTTGTTCCTTATCAGGCGGAATGGGGACAACCAAATTTTGCAGTCGATATGGCCGACACAACCGAACGCTTGCATGAAACCGGATTGCTGGTAGATACAGTTGAATTAGCGGCCGAGAATGGCGCTACTGTGGTCGGCTATCGCGTAACGAATGAGCAGGAAAAGGCTGCTGCTCATGAAGTAGCGGATAGCTATACTGTACAGGCCAAGTACCCGGGAAAACGCGGCGAAGACTTCGAATATATGATTCGCCCAAGCCTTGTCGATGCGGCGAAAAAAGAAATCATCATCCGCGATACAAAGATGATTTACGATACAGAGACGTATCTTGTAGCCGATAAGGATGAAGCGGAAGAAAAATTGAAGAAATCGAGTATGGTTCGATTCAAAAACAACGGAAGCACTCCATTGGAAGACATTGCTTATACAGCCTTGACCGGAGCTGTGTCTGGAACAGCGACGATTACCGCTGGCGAGTGGAGTCGTATCTTTAACCGGATAGATGGGCTTGAATTTGATGTGTTTTATCTGCCTTCTGCGGACCCTGCCGTTCAGGCTGCGTGCAAGCAATGGCTGCTGGACAGGCGGAACAAGGCACGCAAGCTGGCGCAACTCGTTGTAGCCGGAGATGCTGCGAAGGACAGCGACATTGAAGCGCATAACGAGCGTTCCCGTGCCTTGAATGCCCGATTCATTATTAACAATTCCATCGCCGGTCAGCATGTGAATGGAAAGGAGTATAATTCCATTCAGTGGGCAGCCTGGGTAGCAGGCCTTGTAGCAGGCACACCGGCCAACAAATCGTTCACCGGCATTAAGGTTCCACTGAAGCTGGCCAAGGTAGATTGGGGCCATAGCGAAGTGATGAAGGGACTGGCCGAAGGAACGCTTATGGCGACACGTGATGGATACGACTATATTATCGAATCTGCGGTAAACACGTTGACGACGCTCGGTTCGGGTGAAAGAGAAGATTTCGGGAAAATCCGTGTATCGATGACCATCGATCAAATTTTGAATGACATTTACTCGGTCGGTAAACGGTACCGGGCACAGCTGGATAACGATCCGGATGGTCGGGCGATCTTTATTGGCGCAGTGACAGAATATCTGAAAATCCGTGCGCAGCAAAAAGCAATTGCGACAGATTATAAATTTGAGGAGCATCCGGTGAAAGAAAGCGACTTTGATTTTGCTTATTTCAAGCTTTTGGCGAAGCCGCTTGATGCGATAGAAGCATTCTTTATTGATTGGGAGGTGGCGTAATCGATGGAACGTGAACTGATTGGCCGTAATCTATCGGTACAGGACGACAATGGAGATCCGATTCAGACGATTAAGGAGATTGAAGTAATCTTAAAGCCGGAAACACTGGATATTATTCGAGCAAGACGAATGGCGAAGACAAAGCAGATTGTTGGCTATGAAATTCCGGTGAAGATTGTCATGTCGAAGCTGGAATCACGCCTTCGTTACCGTATGCTTGAGTTGTTCAAGCAAGGAAAAACGATGTTTCTGGACCGCATTACCGGTTCTCTGGAGGATATGATGACCGGAAATACGGAGCGTGTGCTCATTACCGGCATTCATATTCATAATGATATTGATATTCTGGTAGCGAAAATCGATGAAAATAAAGGCATTGACATTACATTGAGCGGAACGGCGACAGATTTCGATTTTGTCGGCAAGTTCCCCGAATATATGGCGTAAGAAAGTGGGAGAGGGCGTACAGCCCTCTTTTTACTTTAATAAATCCAAAGCAATGATTTTAAGGAGGAAAAAGCGATGAGCGATAAATTACAAAAGTATTTGGAAAGAGCGAAGGGCGGACGACGTGATCAGATTATTAAGGTGAAATCAGATGGGGAAAATTGGTCTGTACGTCGACTAACTACGATGGAAGTGCGCCGAGCGATTGAACTGGCCATGGAAGAGGACGGCACACCGAAAGAAACGTACAACGAAATTGATGTCATGATCGTCAAAGCGACCGAGCATGAATTCGACTGGAATAACGCCGAGCTGTTAAAGGCATACAATTGCGTTGAGAAGTTCGAGCTGCCACCGCGCCTGTTGGATAACCCCGATGATTACGCCGCACTAAGCAAGGCGGTCCGTAACTTCACCGATACGAAGGAGGCGTTACTGAAGGAGGGAAAGATCTCGTCAGAAGAGACGCCGAAGCAAGCTGGATAGCTTTCATGTGGATTAATCGCCATCGGCTGCCTGAAGAAATACTGGAATACGAGGTAGATCGGGAGCGCCAGAAGTTTTTCTGTATGGCGGCTGAAATGATCGCAGAGGAAGAAATGAAGCGTACCATGCGGGAATAGAGGATAGGATGCTATCCATGGCGTTCTTTTCTATGAAAGTCGAGGTGAAAGGATGGGAGCTTCTGTTACCGTTAGCTTCTCCGGTGAAGAGAAGCTGTCTCCGGCTTTAGCGGAGATTGCCGCACAGGCAAAAGCTGTTGGACGTGAATTCAGCGCCGCAGCTTCAGAGATGGAGAAGTGGAAAGGGAAAGACTTAGGGATCGAGCTGGTCGTTAGCCGTACGCGCCGCGATGTATCTGATCTTCGCTCTGAGCTTCAGCAGATGGATGAAATGGCTGTTACTCTCTCCGTTAATGTTAAAGATGAGGAAGCGAAAAGTAAAATTGAAAAAATCCGCGAAGGTCTGGTTTCTCTTAAAGATACTTCTAAAGAAATCGTTTCATGGATTGGCGGCGGAACGTTGTTCGAAGATATGGTATCTACAGGGCAGGCGACTGCACGATACCAGGCATTGACCAACAAAGACGATAAACAAGTAAAACAAGAGGTGGACGCTCTTACTTTAATCGATCCGAGCAAAAAAAAATCCGAAGTTATTGACTTGCTTAGGACAGCTGAAATGAGCAGTCCGGGCCACGGCAAGGACATTACAGAGCAGGCTCTAAAGCTTAATATGATTCGTCCGATCAAGGATGGGGCAGCGGGATATCAAAAAACTTTGCTGGCTATGCAAGATTCTATGCCCAATTTTAAAGAGACCAAAAAGTTTGGCGATTCTCTGAACTACATTATGGGCAACACAAAAAATATTAAAGACGATACGCTTGCATCAATTATGGATTCCAGTCCTAAAGTTTCCAAATTCATCGATTCTCCAGAAAAACTAGCCGCTCTCGTGAAAGAGACAGATATTCTTTCATCTGCAGATAAAGGTCAAAACGCATTAAAGGAAAGAACACTTGCCCTTCATAAGGATGGGGGTCTGGAAAGTGTCATTGAGAGTGCATATAGGGCACAGGGAGAAGAGAAGGCGAAAGAAAAGGCGGCTGAGCAAGCAAAGCTAATCGCCGGTCGCATGTCATCTGGGAGCGAAACTGAACGCCAGCTTGCGACCAGTACAATGCTGCAAATATTCAGTGGTGTAGAGAATGAGCAAAAACGACAGGACATTATGAAAGAATTTGGTACTGGCCCTGATGGGGAAAAGGGTATGCCCAACAATTTTTTTGAAGCCACAAAGAAAATTAGCACTCCCGAAGAACACAAGGAAAAGCTTGACCAGACGTATCAAAAAGTAAATGAAAATAATCCGTGGAGCGATTTTCTGAACGCGAAAAAGACGTTGAATGATGCACTCATCGAGCTGGGTAATACAATTGCGAAGGACATAACGCCTGTCTTTAAACTGCTGGCTGAAGCGGCTGGCTGGATTAAACAGAAAATGGACAACATGTCCACGCTGGGCTCTCTCGCCGTAGCAACTACGGGAATTGTCGGGACCGGATTAGCAATTGGCGGAGTGAAAAAAGGAGCTAAAACTGTCAATGAAGCGTTCTGGGGAGGGGTAGGTAAACTGGCTACCTGGCGACCCAAGAGGAAAAAGGGGAAAGGTGATACAGCAGAACCACCCCGTCGTCGTTTTACATTAAAAGGTAGTAAAAATGGAAGCTCTGATTCTATTCGTCCCCTGTCTTCCATGACTGTCAGTGCTGCCCGTGTATTCGTTAATGGGCCAGTTTCCGGTGGCGGTGGCAGTGGTGGCATAAGTACGGGCGACCGAAGAGGAAGAAAACCCGGCAAGGGTGGACGAGTAACGAGCGCAAGGGATGAATTGACCAGAAGGAAAAAGGGCAATGAAGACCATAGCCTGTCACATCGTACAAAAACGGTTCCGCGGGATAAAGCAAAAGATGTGATAGAACAAAATCGACCTAAGAAGCCGTCAGAATCACCAAAAAAGGGATTTTGGGCTCGAACGAAAGACGCCTTGTTCACAGGGACGAAAGGACTGGCAAAAGGCGCAGGTATTGTAGGTGCGGTTGCAAGTGCTGGAGCAGGAGCATATGGATTGTATCAAGCATCAAAAGAAGTTGGATTGAGACAAGCTATTTCAACAGGTGGTGGCGCTGTCGTAGGTGGCGTTGCTGGTGGTGCTATTGGCGGGGCAATCGGTTCGCTTGCGGGGCCATTTGGTACGGCTGCAGGAGCAGCAGTCGGTAACTATATTGGTGACAAGATCGGCAGTCTCGCAGATAGCAGTGGATTAACTGCGAAAGCTGTTGATGCGGTTGTATCTTTGAAAGATAAAGCAGCCAATTTTTTTGGCTTATCCAAAAAAGAAGAGACAGCAAAGAAAGAGGTACAAAACGCAGTTGCAAGCAAGCCTTCGCCGCCTCCCGCTCCTGTTGTTCCCATCTCGCCACAGGTAAAAGAGAGCTTTAAAGGAACTTTTAGTTCTTTAAAGACTTCTATGAAACAAAAAGGAATCGAGATGGATTTTTCCCTTTTCCAAAAAACCGGCAAAGGGGTACAGAACACCTTTAACAAAATGAAGTCCAGCGTTATGGGATGGTGGAAAGGCTCAAATACGAAGAAGGCGCAAGGGGACATCCATGCTGTAGGCTCTGCCACGCAGAAAACGAATGCACAAGCAAAGCAGCTCGGTACTATAGCGGCCCGGAGCACACAGGAAATTTCTGCTGGCGCGAAGAAAGCCGGACAAAGCTTTGCAGGTGTTAGTACATCAGCAAAGGGTGCGGCTAACCAAACGAAGCAGCACCTAGAGTCATTAAAGAATATTTCGAGTCAGGGAAGCAGTTGGGGGAGTAATTTGATTTCTATGCTCGCTTCCGGTATTCGTAGTCAGTTCCCGCTGTTAAGTGCTGTTGTTTCCGGTGCGGCAGGAATTTTTAAGAAATACCTTGGATTTAGCTCTCCAACGAAGGAAGGTCCGGCCAGCAAATCAGATCGATGGGCAGGCAATTTCATGTCGATGTTTGCGGGAGGATTGGATGCAGGCCCTGTTAGACAGAAGATGAATCTCATTGCAGGTGCAATGAATCGCCCGCTTCGTGGACGAGCTGCCATTGATGTATTGCCACGCAGTCAAGCAACGGAAGGCGGTAGAATACCGGTCGCTGCCCGGATGATGAAACAAGCCACTCGTTCTACGGGCGGTGTTATTATTCAGAACATGACGATGGACTTTGGTGAAATGGCCAAGCAGGTCAAAGATTTCCCTGCTTTTGCGAAAATGATGACCAGTCCGGAAGGTCGTGCCCTTATGCGTAGAGTGCTCGGGGAAGAGCTTCATAAAGCAATAGAGAATGGAGGGTAATGCATGCTGGCGTTAGCGCAAGCCAATAACCGGTTTACTTTCCCTCTGACGCCGGAGGAAATTCAGATTCAATCCGGTAATGAAGTTGAAACCTTCACTGTTATTACCGGGGAGGAACGTACAGGCAAACCCGTTTCCAAAGCGAAGCGGGTTTCTTTTACAGCTATTTTTCCGCGTTTCTGGCAGGAAATGTGGGAAACCGGTACCGAAACGATTAAATACCAATCACCGGAGCAAGCGTTGAAGCTGCTGGAACAATGGAAGCTAAAGCCTGTCGTCGTTATATTTGATACGCTGTTCAGTCAAACGATGTGGATGGAAAACATGGAGCCAAGCTATAAAAACGGTCAGGCGAATCTTTATATTAATTTTACTTTCGTAGAGTACAAGCCAATAAAGATCGTGTCCTATTCCAACACGAAGCAGCTTCTAAAGCCGGGACTCATCATTACGAAGCCGGCAGTTAGCCGTGCAAATACGACCAATAAGGAGTCGAGCAAAAAACAAAACAAGGGCGGAAAAGGCGGGACAAGTAAGGATACAGCCCAGCAAAGGCAGCGAATCGAGACGAAGAATCGCAGCGTGAAGGGAGGAAGGAAATAGATGGAGACGTTTGCTGTCGTATATGGAAAGCAAAATGTCCGACATACCCTCACAGAAGCGCTGGTTGATCTTTCATGGTCGTCTAATCGGGATGAGATTATTCGCAACATGACGGTACGGTTGCGCAATGCCCCGCCCGTTGAACAGGCAGGCATGCTGATGTGTTTCGCAAAGCGGACGCAGGAACAGCTTCTGCACCATAAAAATCAATTCTTTCATGGCCCGATTATTAGCTATGAAGAAGATGAATTTACGAACGAATGGCAATTGGAAGGACGGGAGCTTGGATGGTACCTGGCTAAAAATAAAGGCACCCGTCCCTATCTCAAAGGCGAGGCAGGTGCAGAACTGCAAAAGTACATCCAAAGTACCGGGGTCGACTTCCGATGCCCGGCACTCGGCTTTTCCATCGATGAACGGTACGGAACGATGGCCCACTCCGAGGTTATTCTGGATGTACTGCACAAAGCGTATGAACATACCGGCTACCGTTTTTATCTGGAATATTTTCGCACAGACCAGAGCTATTATATTGTCGTCGCCCGCGAAGGAACGAACACCCGGGTTCCTGTCTTCATTCGGGAGCAAATGGAATCGAGCAGCCGGGGCTCTTCTATTGAAGACACATATACAGTCATTACGGCACAAAAATGGAAGGATGACAAGATAGCATCTTCCGTAACAAAATCGAATGCCGGAGCCATTACTAATCTGGGGCGGATGGAAGAAATCATCGAGGTAGAGGAAAAAGAAGATCCGGCGACCATCGCCACACAGAAGCTTGTCGAGCTATCAAATCCGAAGCTAACGAGGAAAATAACCGTGAAACATGAGGACCCTACGCTCTGCGGACTGCGCGCCGGATGGCTTGTTTTGATTCAGGAGGCTGAATACAAATCGAAATGGATCGTGGTCAGCGAGCAGACCTCCTTCAAAAACGGAATGTATACCGTGCAGCTTGATTTGGAAAGGCGGCAGTAGACATGCTGAGAGAAGCATTAAATTTATGGAAAGATAGGATATCAGGTCATATTGATGCCAGGGATACGGAGCGGGCAACGCTGCTTAGTTGGCCCAGCAAACCACAAATACAGGTGGACGGCGACCCGGTACCATATGAATACGACAAGCTTATCTTTGCCGAATATCTACAAGATCGGAAGGTTGAGGCATACTTTGAGATTGGGCAGTACATGGAAGGAGAAGAAGCAAAAGGGAGTGTGACAGGCGTTCTATCGAATGGTGTGGAGTATGAAAGCGGAGCGGAATATAAACAAGTGCCTCGTTCTTCTTTGCAGGGCGTTATCGTCATTCCTAGTCCATTGCAGGTGGGCGACCGTCTGATCGTCTCCCGGCTGACCGGCCAACGGTATTATGTACATGGAAAGGACGTGAGACCAGATGGCGGATGAACCAGCCTCTTTGTTTCCTGATATGGATTTTAGTGATATAGAAGACATCGGGAACATCGAAGGGATTCCATCTGAAAAGAAATGGACGTATGTTATTGACTTTGAGAAACGGTGCCTCGTACTGGAGGATGATGGTCGCCCCAGGAAAACAAAAACTTATAAAGAATACGTAATCCAGACAGCGATGCGCATTCTTAATACAGAACGCTTCCAATATGTCATTTTTGATGAGGCGATTGGCGTAGAAAAATCGGAATGGCCGGCATGGGAAGATATTGAAATCAAGCGTGATGCCGAAGAGGCGTTGGAAGCGCATTCAGAGATTGAAAAGGCAGAAGTGCTGCATATGGAACGAATTGAAAATAAACTGCGGATGGGCATACGAATAGTCGGGGTATCCGCAACCGTAGAGGTGGAGGTGAAATGGCCGAATGAAGCTGGATGACAAGCTGCTAATTATGATCGAAGACCCGGATTACATTTATGAACGCTGCGCAAACCGTGTCAAACATGAGATGCCTACGGAACAAGGGGAGTATTTCTATACGATGGGCTATCCCTTTTGCCAGGAGTTCTCTGAGCAGCAGCAATTATTGGAATATGCCTGGATTCAGGGCTGGCCGTTATGGGCAGATGGTGAATTCCTGGATTGGCACGGGCAAAAGGAATTTATCCGGCTTCCGCGACTGGAAGGCGAGAGCGACGATTCGTACCGGGAGCGGATACTGAACCGGACTCAGGAGGAGGAAGGTAGCGGGCGTGCCAAAGATTACGAACGGCTGGCCCGAAATGCCGGAGCGGGTTCTGCCAAGGCAATCGAGCATTTACGCAATGATTTAAGCATTGATATTTTTATCACGGATTGGGAAGGCCAACCCGCTTCCCGGATTTTATGCGATGCTGTGCGGGCAGCAATCGAAAAAGAACGGGAGGCGCTGCATGATGTTGGGGTGCTTCCGGCTACGATACATCATGTTGTAGTAGCGGCACGGCTCATTCTTTCGCCTGATGCTAACCTGGAAGACACGGAAGCTAAAATCGTAGAAAACCTGAACGCCTATATTAAGAAAAATGAGGTGCTACGCTATCAGGTTATTGCCAATTTAATGTTTGTACCTGGAGTGGAAGATATCATGGATTACACCCTTAACGGAGGCACGGACAATATTGTGACGCCGGATGGTGCGGTTAATGTGCTGGATTGGAGTCCGCCAGTATGACAGTATTAGTACCTTTAAAGTACCGGAAGCGCATCCCGCCCATTCATTATGAAGATAAGCATGCAGCCTTGCTGTTTCAGGCGCTGGATGCAGAATTCGCCTTGCATCAATCCCGCATAGAGGATATGCGCGATCAGTTTTTTATCCATAAAGCCACATGGGGCCTTGCTGTATGGGAGAAGTTATTCGGCCTGCCGATTGGCGTAGGGACATATGAAGAACGACGGCTAAAAGTATTTGAGAAATACTATGCCAGGCTGCCGTTCACGCCGTCTGTGCTGCTCGCTTTGGCGAATCATGTCTCGCAATTGAAAAATGCACAAGTCGAAGAGGTGTTTGACCAAAAAATCATTCGGTTCATTTTTCAGTTGGAAGATGCCGTTGATGTTACACACCTGTACAAAACATTCATGAAAATGCGGCGGGTGCATGTGCATGGCTTCTCAATTGCTACAAACGCAGACGAGACGATAGAAATAGACGAACGAATCACCTGTAACCTCCGCCGTTATCATACTGTGGAGGAGTTTCAAGTAGGGATGACGCCCCTAAAATACGAAGATGAGGTGACGCTAGAATGAACACAGCCTATCTGGAACGAACCGCACAGGATTTATGTATGCGGGCATCGACCATCGTTCTGAACGGTGAACAAACCGTACCCATTCAATCCATTCAGAGGACAGGAAATCAAGTAGTGATTGTGACGCAAGGTATATCGGGTCTCAATAAAATAATGTCTTTACGATTGTTAGATGAGAACGGCAACATGATTACAGAAAGGGAAGCGAATTTTGCTGTAGTGGAGAGCCAACAAGCAGAGTTTACTTTTCGTTTCGTAATAAAAGGAGGGAAAGGCAATGGCGTTTGAACCCAAGCTTGACTGGACGCCGAAAACGCCGGTCACTGAAACAGAAATTATCCGCTGGGAAAAAGGCATTTATGATGCACACGTTTTGCTGAGTCTGCATACCGCTGCCATTGCTTCTTTGCAAATTGATGTTAAGGCGGTAAAGGATGCGCTGTTTAATAATTTTACGGATAATGTGTTTACCGAGAATCTGGATACGCTGACCGATGTGCAGGTTATTAGCGGCTGGTATGACGAGGGAAATAAGAGGCTGGTGGTATAGATGGAAAGGTTGTATCAAGTTAGTGGTTGCTCAATGGAGCCAACGCTACGGAATGGGCAGATTGTCGAGGTGGTGGAAGGCTACAGGGACGGTGATGTTGTTGTTGCTGAGCATGAAGGGCGGTTAGTAGTGAAACGATTAGTCGGGGATAGGCTGCTGGGAGATAACCGGGCGCTGTCTGCCGACTTTTTTGTTGCTGATGTACGTATCCTTGGGCGAGCGGAGGTTCGGACAAAGGAGGAACTGGAAGAGAGAGGGGTACAGCTTGATAATCTCCATTTTGGTAAGGTATTAGCAGCAACATTATATAATGACGATTCGCCTTGGGAATTTGTAAAAAAAGATTGGTATTCGGTAGTTAGTAACAGACTATTTACTTCTTACTCATTCGATCCTTTATTAAATCATTATAATCCAGCAGGAAAAGCTAAGTCTTGGAATACAAGTAATGGATTAGATGCAGGGGAAGTTGCTTATCAAGTAGGGGATAATACTACCAGTATTATGAAATACGAAGCGATAGAGCAAGGGTCTCCTTATTACAACATTTATCAGAAGAACGCTAGTAAAAATTCAGTTCAGATGGGACCTGAGTGGGAAATTGTTTATAAAAGGGCGCAACCTCCTAGCACAGCAACCTTAGATTTAAAGCCATATCTAGCTGATACGGCTTATGAATACCGAGCTTACGCTTCAATCTCCGGGTTGAAATATTATTATAGTCAGTGGGGTTTAGGGGAGCCTGACATACCTACTACACCACAACTAATAAATGAAATACCAAATGCAAATGTAGTAGCAGGGATTAGAAATGATACAAATGTAACCATTACGTATTACATCGGAAAAAAGAAGAAAAATTCAAATCCAACTCTGACACTTTCTACTCAAAATAATCACGCATTATTCGAAGGAAGTGTCCTTTCGATTACTGGTAGCGCATCAGATGCCGACAACGGTGATGTATTAACC
>NZ_KE952710.1:337-15029 GCF_000466385.1 Aneurinibacillus aneurinilyticus ATCC 12856 | reverse complement strand
ATAAGTGGGAGACTTCTTTCGGAGGGAAGTTAAAGTTTTTGGTTTGACCAGTCAGCATTCCTCCTAAAATTTTCACTTTATCAGACTGTTTATTTTTATTTAAATTTAAAAACTTCTGGATTGTTTCGTTATCACCATTTGCATCATATTTTTTAAGTGCCTTAATAAAATACTTGATCTACTGCCCGTTCCCCCTTCTACTTCAACATACTTAACTTTTCAATCGCTTGTTGTTCGGTAGATAAGAAAAAGATGTCGTTTCCATTGTTACATTCATAGATGAAATCTTGGAGGCTTTGACTTGAATACACAGAAAAATCTCCAATAATTGCAACCTTTACACGATAATTGATGAACTTCTGAAGGATTTCACCTGCAAGACGTGTTTTCAAATCGAAAAAGCTTTCGCTTAGTAGAGATTTGTTTATAACGATCCGATCGCAGCATGTTTCATATTGTACGGTTGCCATAAAATCCAATGCCGACTGAACATCCACTATTAATACCTCGCTGCAGGTCACAACGGCAATATTTCTCCCACCTACTTCTACCTTCGTTATATTCATAATCGCCCTCCTATGCACATCTGGTTTGATACATCGACAAACTTTTGTGGTAGGAGGTAAGAAAAGACGGAAGGGCGGTGGGTGGGCACGGTCGGAAAAAGACAGCTGGCCTTTCCTCTGCCGGAGCGCAGGGCGCATCCAACCTTTTCTTTTTTCCGAATTTCCTACCCCCAACTACGTGATCATGCCAAACCATCAAGTGTAACTTATTAGAAGCCAATACTGCTCCTCCATCCTGTCTCTATCGCCTAATGAATCATACAACTGCATCAGGGTAAAGTAACTTTCCTCATTTAAAATAATCCGAAAGTACCGACCAATCTTTCCTTCTTTGCTTAACTTCATATATAAAGGTCTATAGGGGTTAGCTAGCTCCTTGAGTACCTAAACATCCACTATTTATTAAAATCGATCTTCTGTTCAAATCGATCTAAAGTTATGGTTGTTTCACTTGGCTTCGTTTCGGCAATAATCTTGCCATGTCTGAAGGAATATCTAACTGTCGCCTGCTTGCGAATTGCTTCATATTCATTTTTTGCAGACAACACTATGAAGTTAGCTGGTTTCCCTTCTTCAATTCCATAGATTTCTTCAATCTGTAACGTTTTAGCACTGTTACTGGTAATTAAATCTATTGAGTTTATGATTTGCTCATAGCCCATTAATTGCGAAGCGTGAATTCCCATATGTAATACTTGAAGCATATTCCCTGTTCCTAGCGGATACCATGGATCAAATATATCATCGTGGCCAAAACAAACATTTAGTCCTGCTTCTTGAAGCTCTTTGACTCTTGTCAAGCCTCTTCTTTTTGGATACGTATCAAATCTCCCTTGAAGGTGAATATTTACCAATGGATTTGATACAAAATTAATAGAAGAAAGCTTCAATAATCTAAATAGTTTATACGTGTATGCGTCATTATAAGAGCCCATTGCTGTTGTATGGCTTGCTGTCGTACGGGCACCTATTCCACGCTCATATGCCTCTGTAGCTACAACCTCGACAAAACGGGATTGTTCGTCATCAATTTCATCACAATGAATATCTACTAATCGATCGTATTTCTCAGCAAGATCAAAAGCCTTTTTTAATGACTCTACTCCATATTCTCGAGTAAATTCAAAATGAGGTATACCTCCTACCGCATCAGCACCCATTTTCAATGATTCTTCGAGTAATTCTACTCCATTTGGATAAGAAAGTATCCCCTCTTGTGGAAAAGCAACAAGTTGAATATCTACATAGGGAGCCATTTCCTCTTTCACTTCCAACATGGCTTTTAAAGCCGTTAACGCTGGATCTGTTACATCTACATGTGTCCGAACATGCTGAATACCTTGAGCAATTTGCCACTTTAATGCTGTTTTTGACCTTGTTTTTACATCTTCTAATGTTAATGCTTCTTTTCTCTGTGACCATCTTTGAATACCTTCAAATAAGGTGCCACTTTTATTCCACTCTGGTTCACCTGCTGTTAAGGTTGTATCCAAATGAATATGCGGTTCAATGAAAGGTGGAAGAACAAGGGCCCCCTCTACATCGATGATTTCATGATCGGCAACTTCGTCCAATGTTTGTGTTATTTTGCTGATCTTCCCATCTTGTACGACAATGTTCCACAGTCCATCTTTCCCTCTAACCTTTGCATGTTTAATAATCACTAATCCTCCCACCCTTTCATACTTTTTATTTGTTTATTGTTCTCCACGTTGCGGCATACATTTCATCAGAACAACATAAATGATTGCCGTTCCTAAGAGTCCGTTGATCGGTGGTATACCTGGTACAAAGTTCGCAGCAACAACCCCGCCTGCCCATGCTATTATGGCGATCCAATTCACTGCTTTAAATTTCATTTCCTCAAATTTCTTATAATTCCTACGTTTTAACAGGAAATAATCAGCTAATATTATTGCTCCAATCGATGGCAATGTGGATCCTAATATGGTCAAAAATTCAACAAAGTTGTTATATAGCCACATCGCTGCAATTGTTCCAATTATACCATTAAATATAACAATTTTATTTTTCGCGATTTTAGTAATATTAGCAAATCCTAAGCTAGAAGCATACAACGCATTTTCATTTGTCGTCCAAATATTTAAACCAAGTACAATAATAGCCGGTATAATTAATCCTTGTAAAAACATAACATCTGATATATCCGCTTTACCGTAGACAATGGCACCAACGGCCCCGAATAAAAACATTAACGAATTTCCAAGAAAGAAAGCAATAACCGTCGAAACAACAGCAGAACGAGTAGTTTTGGCAAACCGGGCAAAATCAGCTGTAAGCGTCCCGCCACTAATAAATGATCCTATACAGATTGTTAAGGCTGCGGCTAGTCCCAGTGCTTCGTGTGGTTGATACCCCATTAACCCTTGAATCCCGCCAGCCGTGTCCGTTGCTTCTAAAACAGAATAGCCACCTAATATAGCAATAGATGGAACCGCAATGATTCCTAATATAGCCAATGCCTTAATTCCGTAAATCGCCGTTACTGTCATTAACACACCTGAAATGGCAATTAATAAATAAACATTGATGTCAGTAGCTTTTTGAACAGGAACTGCAAACATCGCTACCCCTACACCAAACCAACCGACTTGTGTCACTCCTAGCAAAAGAGAGGATAAATACGATCCTTTTTCACCAAAGGCATATCTAGTCAGTAAGTGTGTGGATAGTCCTGTTTTAGCCGCAATATAAGCTAATGCACCTGTATAAATACCAAGGATCAAATTACCAGCTAATACAATCCAAATAAACTGCACAAATGATAGTCCGTTACCTAATGTCCCACCAGACCACATACTTGCTGAAAAAAATGTAAATCCGAGCATAACAGCGAGGATTTTCCAAAAACCATTACGATTTGCCTGCGGTACAGGCTGTAATGAAAATTCTAAGTCTACTTTTTCCATACCTACTCCCCCAAAGAATTGTTTTGAAAATGATACCGCCAAAAAATGCGGGCAAACAAAAAAGGGTTTATTGCCATCACCTGACAATAAACCCTTCTATTTACAATAAACAAAAGGCTAAACATCTGCCTATCAACCATGAATTATCATAAACTTTGCTGTTCTTGTCAGCCTCACAGGACTGAATTAAAGTTACCAGTATCTAATTAATTTTTATTATGGCAAGAAGCCGATCCGTTGTCAATACGGGGAAATTTCCCCTCCCCTGTAAGATTATTCTTGATACTATTTTGTTCAAGCGGTTCAGCCACCCTTCGATAACCTCAAGGTTCATCTACCTGTACTTAAACCAGATATTCAGCCATGCGCAAACTTATATCGTGATCTTCGTCTGCACGCTCGCCGATCAATGAGCTAGGAGGAATCCCCAGCTATATGTCGAATATTTTTCAAGGAAGGGATAAAGAGAACTCCCCACCCATACGTTTAATTACGAATTGAATCATATTTGAACCGAGGATATGGCTGATGAAACTTCAATTGCTATATAATGAATATCTAAATATAAAATTCAACAGGAAATTACAGTCCGGTCAAACGGACTGCTTTGAATACTGCCTTTGTGAAGATGGTAGCGCAGAATTATTCTTTATCGCTCGCAAAGATGAGTTGTTTATTGAGTGGGCGTATGAATTACAACCGAAAGATCCCAATTACACCGTTAACCCGGACTGGAAGCCTGTTCTCTCGGCTTTTTTTAAACATCTAGATGTATATGATGAACTGATATTATATTATTTGTTGTTTACTATCAACGCAACGATGTCCATTGTCAAGATCAATTCGTTTAATGCAATGAATGATTTTATGAAGAACTATTGTTTTTTTCAGTTAGCTCAATTGACTGACGCTTCCAGATTGAACGATGAACAAAGACATCAATTAAGAGACTTTTTCTTCTTTTTCTACCTTTATGCTCACCCGGTTAATGAGGAGACCCTCTACTCCTTTTCATTCAGCGGGCAAGATTTGGTTCATACGAAAACCAATATACATATGGAACATTATTTTTCTATATATCACGATTACTACAGCGAGAATCTTGACAAGTATAGAGATAAATTATTCATAGCTCCGCATGAAATAAATGCTTGTAAAAATCTCACTATGGAGCTGTTAGGATCAATAGAAGGTAAATCGACCAAGCTGGCAATGCCTCCGGAAGAAGGATTAGAGTTTGTATTACAGCTGATCAATGACGTTGATTATTTGATACATATTTACTCCGAAAATAAAGCAACATTATTCAGTATCATGAGAGACTTTCTCTCCGACAATCGCTCTAATCCTTATCGTGATCATTGTTTTAGTACTCTGCTTCAGAATTATGTCTCTTATATCCTTTATTTTAAGTTTGATGAAATTCATGATTTGGTGGATTACTTTAAAGGCACTCCGTTATGGTGCGGAATGATCATCAATAAAATCTTTACCGATGCCATCTTTATTCAGAAGATTATGAAGCAAAACCATATAGATATTACCGAGTATAAGAATGTAATCGAATTCTTCGACGAGGAGGCCCGAAGGATCTATCTGTAATCCAAAAGCAGGTTGGGTGTTTAGCAGATCAAGCTGTCTGCCCATACTCCCAAGAGGCAATACAAACCCATTCTATTTACTTTATTCTGTGCATTTTTCAACAAATAGTAAACTTTGATACCGAAAAAGATTGTCAAAAAAAGAGTGACTCCTTATAACCGCTAATGGCGGAATAAAGACACTCTTTTTGAAAATAATTTGCCAGTGCTACTAACACCTATTAATTTTAATACACATCACGTTGGTAACGCCCTTGCTTCTGCATATCATTTAAATACGCTTCGGCTGCTTCATGGGTCATCATACCTTCTTTTTCAATTATGTCAATCAGCGTGTTGTGGACGTCTTTTGCCATATACTGCTTATCCCCGCAAACGTAGAAGTAGGCTCCATTTTCTAGCCATTCAAACAATTCTTTGCTGTTTTCAAGCATTTTATGCTGTACATATACTTTTTGCTCCGTATCACGAGAGAACGCAGTCTCTAATCTTGTCAGTACCCCATCTTTTTGATATTTTTCTAACTCGTTTTGATAAAGAAAATCCGATGCTGCATGCTGGTCTCCAAAAAACAACCATGATTTACCTGTTGCTTCATTTACTGCACGTTCCTGGATAAAGGAACGGAATGGTGCAATGCCTGTCCCCGGACCAACCATAATAATATCTTTATCTTGAGACTCTGGCAGATTAAAGTGTTTATTTGGTTGAATAAATACTGGAAGTGTATCCCCCTCTTGAAGACGTTCAGCACATAAAACAGAGCAAACCCCTTTTCGTTCGCGTCCGTGAGCCATGTAGCGTACGGCACCGATGGTTAGATGCACCTCCTCGGGATTAGCGGAAATGCTACTTGCAATTGAATACAGCCGTGGTGGAATTTTTCTTAATAAAGAGACGATCTCTTGGGCAGAAGCTTTCCATGGACCAAAATCGCGTAACAAATCAAGCAAATCACGCCCTGCGATATATTCTTTCAGTTGATTTATATTTTCATCCGACGCAAGCTTTTGTAATTCTTCGTTTTCTGTTAATTCCGCTGCCTGCTGGATCATCTTTTTCGTCAATAACGTAATTTCAAAGTATGTTGTTAACGCTTCTTTTAATGGGAGGGTATCCCCTTGCTTATTAATGGTAACATCCATTTTTGTATCCCATTTCATTTCCTCAAGAAGAGAGGCCACCAGTTTCGGATCATTTTCAGGGATAATACCAAGGCAATCACCTGGGACATAGGAAAGGTTAGATCCTTTTAACGATAACTCGATATGCCTTGTTTCCTTACTAGAGCCAGTTCCATTTAAATTTACATTTTTGAGAACTTTCGCTTGAAATGGATTTGTTCTTGAAAATGCTGTTGGTACCTTTTGGACTACAGTAGGTTGCATAATGTTTTCACCTCAAAAAGTTGTATAAACCTAGGGTAACACAAGAAGAGAAAATGAGATATGTTTTTTCATATATATTTGCCAATCGATATTTATAATGAACGGTAAATATTCACAGTATACTTCGTGATAGCCTCATCGTAATTTGGATACTTATATCCGAGGCTTTCTGCCACATCCTTAGAATATTTTCTAAATAAATCATAACAAGTAAACAAAGACTGCCACATTTCTTGATAGCCATTCTCAGAATAGGTTGATAGTATTGCTTCCCAATCTTCATTTGGAAGGTAACGATTTATAAATTTATAGTTCTTCCCCACACTAAAGGTATACCCTTGCTTTGCTCCGATTTGCCAAGCCATCATCCTCAGTAAATTAGGGCGTGCAATCTCATTCAAATGGTCAATCGCAAAAAGGATTTCTTTTCTCGCCAATCCTTTTACTACATAAGTTGAAACCATCCAGAACTCATTGCAACAATCATCAAATTCTCTTGCAGTTGGCTTTTTAATCCAATATTGGCGGTCGTCTGCTATCACCTCATTTTTGATAAGAGTATCCTTATCAAGCAAGACTTCAACTAAACCGTCGCTCTTGATAAAATAATCCTCGACCTCGTTAATTGGAATAAGTGTTAGGTCTAATTTATTTCCGTCTTCAAAAAGAATAATATATGAAAACCAATTACCTAGTTCTGATGGAAAAAGCTCCATATCCTCCGGTTTTTGCATCATCATACGATTTCCAAAAATATTGAGCCATTGATCATTTTCCTTGAAAGAATCAATATCTGTTACAAAGTAAGAAATGTCATAATCCTGGAATGTATCAGGAGGAATATTTGTATTTGTACGTGACCCTTCCAAAGTTACCAATCGGATTCTATTATCATTCATAGCAAAGTCTACAAGCATGTTCATCATTTCTCGTTCACTTCTCAATACAGTAATCCTCCGTTCTGATTCAAAAATTAGGCTAATGACTACCTGTTTCCATGCTTCGTTATAGTGAATTCAGCGAAACTACTATATACATCTGATTTGATAAGCCGTATGAATTCAAGCTTGTTTTAATTCATTTCAATCTCCAACCTAGGGGGAAAATGTCCTGAGTTTTTAGCCATGGCTGATAATCCGCATCTTTTTTATAAACATCGCGACTTTATTTTATCAAACCTACAATCGAACCGATTCGTTGTTTAGTTATCTTAATCTACCTCAAAGTGATGACCAGAAGCGGAATACCAATTCCCAGTACCCAAACCATCGGAATTAAATTTATTATGACTGCGGTACGGGTTCTCCTTCTATGTAGTATCCAGGCTATGATCGAGCAGGCGATAGCAACCAGCGGGTACATACTGATAATAGAAACCAGAACAATGGCTTCGCCACTGATTCCGGCATCAAATGCCATAAATGATATTCCCCAAACAAACAGCCATGGAATCATACAAATCAGATAAATAATCTGGCTGACAACCAAAAACGTCTTCATGAATCTCCTCCCAAGACTTCATCGAACTTCTATATAGAACTGAGCTAATGCTTTAATACTATACATATACATTCCTTTAAGCTAGCCGCTTTTTGTTTTTAGTTAGTTGTGTGAGATTGATTGAGATTTATTTTCTGAATCTTTTTTGCCTCATTAGGTTCGGGAATTAAAATATTAAGTATACTAGCCCCCACCAAAAAAATAATTGAGCAGTAAAAAGACAAATTATAGTTACCTGTTTCATTATATAGTAGCCCTGGTAAATAAGCTCCTAGCGCAGAACCTATTTGATGGCTAAGAAATAGCCATCCGACAATAAACCCAACTGAATACTGTTTAAAATATTGTGTTGCTAGTAATTGTGTAGGAGCAACAGTACAATAGGAAACACAATAACCATTAAAAAGCTTCCCAAGATCACAACGGTCCATTTCCAATCAATCCATTGAATTAACATGAGAGAGCCTGGTACAAGCAGCATTTGTCCGGCTCCAAATCCAGCTTCCACAATCCCTAAAGCAAGTCCTCTTTTTTCATTAAACCAATTCGTCACGACAACTGCTGCAGCCACATTTGACGCTCCACCAACGCCAATCGAAACGAGGACGCCATATAGAATAAACAACTGCCATGGATGATGGACAAAAGCAGTTAATAAGATACTAATTGCCACTAAAAAAGTACTGGCGGAAAGAATCAAGCGAGCACCAAATCTATCGACAAGCTTTCCTATCATTGGTTGGGAAAGTCCATAAACAATAAAGCTTAGTGTGGAAATAAGCGATACGGTTCCTCTGTTCATTGAAAAATCCTTTTCCCAAGGTTCAACAAAAGCCCCAAAAGAAAGACGAACGCCTTGAACAGCCAAAAGAGATAAAAACGTGATAAATAAAATAACCCAGGCATAGTGCAGCTTTACCTTCATAAATCCTCCTAAACTATAAACAAGGCAATTTTCTTTTATAATTTTAAATCCCAACGGTCTTCCGCCCCATTCAACAGGTGTGGTTTTTGATGATTAAAAATCCTTTGAGAGCTTACAAAAATAAAAGGAGTGAAGCTGTAAATAAACTTCACTCCTGGTATGAGGACTGTATATGCAGTCTCCCTCTCGTTTAATTTGTAATAACAAACTCAAGCAATTCCCAATCCTCTGCATCATCACTCTCATAATCTTCATACGTTACAACAGCCTTTTTATTCATCAAGGTTTGGTTTAAATACTTGGTAAGTGCTTTGTCTTCTTTAAGAGCAAACACCAGACCATAATGCCAGAACTCTTCCTGATTTTTATCGACTGTTTGAATGTAATAAGCTTGTGTCTCCTTGTCATAATAGACCTTTTTGATCGTTGCTTGTTCTGTATGTTCTTGTGCAGCGGCAAGACCAGGAAGCAAAAGAAACGCAAATAGGAAAGCGCAAATGGCTTTTTTCATCCTATTTCTCCCCTCTTTTTTATATTATCTTATCAAGTATCCCATCAAAAAAATAGAGGGAATGGGAAATATTTCTGATAAATTATGGTCGTTTGTTGCTTCTAATATAATCACACCCGTTTACACGCGAACAATTTAGTCATGGCCTCCCCTGCATCAAACAGCAAACAGTTACTCACATAAACAGTTAAAATCAAAGTCCCCACAAAGAGATTTCACTTTTTGTATTACACTTCTTTAGCAACCTTTTTATCTTGTAGAAACGTTGTCGCAGCATTAATTAAAATATTCGTATTTATTAAGACAGTTTCAAAATCAATCCATTCGACAGGTTCATGAAGTCCAAAGCCGGACGCACCTATATTTATAGTAGGAATACCTGCCTGCTGGAATATAGCAGCATCTGTCCAACCCCCCCAGCCAACACTTTCGGGTACACTGCCTAGTAAGGATTTGTAAGACGCAGTTACATGTTGAATAATTGATTCATTTGGAGCACAGGAAAAAGAATCTCTCTTGAAGTACCAATCTATGTGAGAGTCCTTGGCAATGTTCTGTATCACTCTTTCAATTTCTGACTTTACATCATCTGTGTTCTCTGAAGGAAGAGTACGTCTTTCAATATGGATAGTACAATCCGGTGCGTAAGTCGAGACTCCTATCCCCCCACTAATAAGGCTTACATGCATAGATGCAGGGCCCACAAGCCCTTCTCTTCGATTTCTTAACACATTCTTGTCTAAGTTATCCAACCCCACGATTACATTACCCATTTTTGAAATAGCACTATCACCTAAATCCCACCTGCTACCGTGAGCACTACGGCCCGTCGTTGTCACTTTTCCCCATAAAAATCCTTTATGGGCAACTACCATTTTTAAATCACTTGGTTCTGTAAGAATGCATGCATCTGCTTTATGATGAAGCACAAAGTGATCTGCACCAATACTAGCATATTCTTCATCGCAAACAAGGGCCAAAATAACTTTCCCTTTGATAGAGCCTGCCGCTGCTAAGGAAGCTGCTGTGCTCATTATGGCGGCTACACCGGCTTTCATATCACAGCTTCCCCGTCCATACACCCGATTTCCCTCTATCTTAGGATCAAAGGGGTCGATCTCCATTCCCGCCGTTCCTACCGTATCCAGGTGTGCACATAAACATAGAGTCGGGCCTTCTCCATCCCCAACTTCTGCGAATACATTTGGCCGACCAGGTTCAACAAACTCTATACGTGCATCAACATTATGTTTCCGAAGCCAATCAACAACAAACTCTGCTATTTTCACCTCATTATGACCTTCTTCAGGTGCAAGAGTGGGATTAACGGAAGGGATTCTAATTAGCTCACGAAGTAATTCCAGAATGTTTGATTTCGGAAATGTTAACAAAATCATCACTCCATTCTTTTTTCTTTAAATCCTGTAGCTGTTAACACTTTCATAATAGCCGTATATCCAGCTGTTGCTCTAAAATCCTGATCTTCTGATTGCAGCTTATCTATTAATTTAATAATAGGTGCCAATACAGATTCTTTAGTTTCTCCCACTAATAAACGACGCTCAAAAGCTGCTGTACATGCTGTACATAATGAAGGAACAACTGATGCTCCTGGGTATGGGGATGATTTTATGTCCGTTAGTTCAAGAATTCCTTGTCCCATAACCTCATGCTCTAAGACGGGTAATTCACGAATAGCTGAAATGAGCTTCATCATTTGGTAAACAGCATTTCCCTGAGAATTAATTTGGACAAAGGCCTTCCCATACTATCTTTTGATAATGTGAAGGGTCCGTATCACCTTCAGTACTTATTAGCAGAATTCGGGAATTTGAATCCAGCAGTATATCCCGGTTTATCTGTGGATCATCCCCCAGCTTTCGTAGATAGTATAGCAATCCAAGCGTTACCGCACCTGACTCTCCTGAGATTACACGCGGATCGTTCCTTAGGGGATTCCCGTACACACGCATTCCTAGTGCAGCAATACTATCCTTGCATGAGAATGCTCCTTTAGCATATTGACGAAGCAAACGAAAAGCTCTTGTGTTAGGCTCTCCGCAAGCCAATCCTGCCATTATTGTGCTCATCTCTCCAGTCACGATTTCCCTATTACCATCTTCACTTAAAAAGGAGCGATAATAACAATCGGCTTTATCTGGTTCGACTACAATAATGATTGGAGGGTTTTTTCTATAATACTGAATCATATAAGCAGCAATCGCTCCGGCAAAAGACCCAACACCTGCTTGGAGGAAAACATGCGTTGGCTGTTCTCCACCATCAATTTTAATCTGTTCTACAATTTCTTTTGCCATAGAGGCATACCCCTGCATGATCCAAAGAGGAATATCATCATAACCTTCCCACGCAGTATCCTGAACCATAATCCATCCATTTTCATTGGCAAGATTCGAGCACATTCTGACCGTATCATCGTAATTAACCTCTGTAATATCTGCCTTAGCCCCTTCATTACGGATTGCAGTCAGTCGTTTTAGCGACGATCCTTTTGGCATGTAGATTATTGATTTATGTCCAAGCTCTCTTGCTGCCCAAGCTATCCCACGTCCATGATTCCCATCAGTTGCTGAAATAAAGGTTAGTTCCCCCAGCTTTTCTCTCACTTTTGAAGATTGTAGGACCTCGAAAGAAAGATCTTCAATGTTTTCTTCCAAACGATCGGCTAAGTATTTTGCAATGGCGTAAATGCCCCCCATCACTTTGAAAGCATTTAGACCGAATCTATACGATTCATCTTTTACTCTTATATCTGCGATATTCAAATATTCAGATAGATTTTTCAATTGATGTAAAGGTGTTTCTGTATAAGCGCTATATGTTTTTTGAAATTTATGAACTTTTTGTATCTCTATCTCCTGAAAAAATGATAATTCTTCTTCGTTATATTTAGTTGAATGGAATTTGTTTTTGATCCATTTTATATTGGTTTGAACTGGTTTCTGCACGAAGAAAGCCTCCTATACTAATTTCGCAATCACTTCTATTTCAACCAGGGTACCTTTTGGAATTGCTGCAACTTCTACACAGCTTCTAGCTGGTTTGTGTGTTGAAAAATATGCACCGTTCCTCGTTATTTGTTCTGTTTGCTCAGCATCTGTAGTGCCTATAATACTGCCATTCTCAATATCCAATGGCAGCATACCCGATAAATATGCAAAACCATTAGCAGTAACAGCCTGTGAATATGGACCAACAGCAGCTGGCGCTTTTTTGTTTGAACTTGCTGAATCATGCATCTTCCTCCTTTTCTCTTTTCACGATATTATCAAAGCAAAATTTGTGCCAAGTTATTAAACTGCTGAAAAATAGTGTTCTTAGGAAAAAATAACAGCCATTTAAGTATCAAAATGATACTAAATAGCTATTATAAATCGAAAGCCTCAAATTTTTAATTAAAAAACAATAAAAGTATCAGTATGAGATTAGGTATCAATTTGATACTTATTTATCTTCCTAAATAATGTAGCTCTCCCTATTCCTAGCAAATCACTTGCATCTTCGATATTAAGGTTATGATGGCGCACATAATTAAGCGCCTTTATTATCATTTCTTTTTCCATCTTAGCAAGTGAGAAGGAAGGCGCAGTTATATGAATATTTTCCTTTTTAATTTCTAATTTACGATAGATTAAAGCCTCAGCCTCTTCCATTGTAATCCAACCATGAGTAATAAAATTGAATAAATATTCAATGAAATTTTTTAATTCCCTGACATTTCCCTTCCATGGATAATTTAATATCAATTCTTTCACATCTTTCCCAAGTCCTAGTACATTTGCTTGAAAAAGATTATTAAATGTAGAAATAAAGTGCTCACTTAAAGCAAGAATATCTTCTTTGCGACTTCTGAGGGGAGGGATGATGATTGGAATAACATTTAATCTAAAATATAGATCTTCTCTAAAATCCCCATTACTCACCATCTCCTGTAAGTCTTTATTAGTTGCTGCTATAACACGTACATCAACCGGAATAGAATTAGTTCCTCCAAGGTGTTCAATCTCTCTTTCTTGCAAAACACGCAAT
The DNA here is from genome assembly GCF_000466385.1 of Aneurinibacillus aneurinilyticus ATCC 12856. Taxonomy (GTDB): domain Bacteria; phylum Bacillota; class Bacilli; order Aneurinibacillales; family Aneurinibacillaceae; genus Aneurinibacillus; species Aneurinibacillus aneurinilyticus. The sequence goes on along the minus strand of NZ_KE952710.1, from coordinate 1,558 downwards.
AATTTAACCTGTAGAAACGGCGGCATCTCCCCTATTTCATCAAGAAAAATAGAACCCCTGTGAGCCAATTCAAATTTTCCTGGTTTTCCTTTATTATTAGCACCTGTAAATGCCCCTTTTTCATACCCAAATAACTCACTCTCTAATAAATTCTCCGGAATAGCACCACAATTAACCGTAACAAATGGATACTCTTTCCTCATGCTAGAATTGTGTATAGCTTTGGCAAACTCTTCTTTACCTGTACCGCTTTCCCCTTGGATTAAGACAGTAGAGTTAGATTGGGAAACTTTAAAAGCATATTCTTTAACCTCCATTATTTGAGGACTTACACCCACTATTTGATCAAACGGTTTCCTTTGATCCTCTGTTGCTATTTCTGCAAGATTACAAATTTCATTAACATCTTGAAGGCTAATCAGATATTCAGAATATTGCCCAGCCGAAGAGAGCTTTTGTTTGGTTATATACAGAGATTTTTCTTCCTTGTTAATAGAGAGGGTAACCGTTTGATTCACCTCTTCCGATTCTTGCACTAATTTTGTAAATAAATCCCTTATATGCAATGGTAGCGAACTTTTATTTTCTATGCCTAATAATACTTCTGCTTTTAGATTCATTTCTTGTAGACTTCCTCTTTCATCTATTACAATAATTCCTTCATTGACAAGATTCATCACTTTAACCATCTTCTCTGAATTTCTGGTAAGCTGCTGAATCATATCATGTTCATGTAACTTACTTGATAAAAGATCAGCCATTTTACTTAAAAAAGTTAAAATCCCTTCAGTGTTTTCAAATAGTCTTCTCCGTTGTTCCGCGTTAAAAGCCAATAAGCCAATTACACCTAAGACCTGATCCCCATAAGTAATAGGGGCACATATCTCGCCTGTTTCCGAACAGTTCCCATAAAATCTGCACCGTTCACAAATTTTTTCAAACCCTGGATTTTCAATAATTACCGGCTGCCCCGTACGAATGGCAGATTGATAAACTAAATCACCTTCCATTTTATGAAGTACACTTTCTTTTTGTTCTCCAGTTCCTGCGACTCTTATAAAATGGTGATTTGCAATCTCCACTTCAATTTTCAATACAGCCGCAATTGCATCCGCTATTCTCTGAACAGCAGGTTGTATATCCATCAGTTCCATTTTACCGCCTCAATTCATAAAAAATACCTTTTTCCACGCCTGTTGATTATCCATAAGGTGGAAGAAA
>NZ_KE952710.1:0-237 GCF_000466385.1 Aneurinibacillus aneurinilyticus ATCC 12856 | reverse complement strand
CCGGTCGATTTCGTCCCTGGCGCCACACGCTCCATACAGTAAAGAAAACTTGACTGGTGCCGCAAGCAACAGTTCTAGTTGCCCTTATGCAGCTTTGCTGTAAAAAACAAAGGGGACGCACACCGTACACGTCACTCTTTTCTATCCATCTATGGATACCAAAGGTGTTGATTGTCCAAAGAGGAAAAGGCCACTACAACGGAACACAAACAAGGCCTTTCGTCTCCCTTCCCAAGC
>NZ_KE952709.1 GCF_000466385.1 Aneurinibacillus aneurinilyticus ATCC 12856 | reverse complement strand
GTACGCGTCACTCTTTTCTATCCATCTATGGATAATCAACACCCTTGAAACTGTACAGAAAATGTACAGATTACCTATATATACTGTGAATACGTATTTTTACTTCAAAGTCTCGACATTTTACTTGGCACAGACTGTATATACACTACAGAACTTCAGCAAGTGAACAGGGATCGATTCTGAAAATTCCGCAATGGACTTTTGAAACTACAGGGACATAGGGAGGAGAAGATGTACATGAAAATGATTTAGGAAGGGGATAGGAAGTTGCGCATGGCATGGAGTGTGGGATTTTTAATTACAGGTTTATTCTTACTTTTTTATCCTCAAATTGAAAAGGAAATTTTAGATGCCAAGCAAAAGGAACTGATTGAAGCTTTCGAGCAGCTAGGTAACACAAGCGCACATTTAGAAACTGCTTCAACAACAGAAGTACAAGCAAATCAAGCTCAAGACCAAATAGAATGGCTAGACGGAGCAAGAGGGGTTATCCGAATTCCTAAAATAGATTTACAAATGCTGATTTTTGAAGGGGCAAACGAAACTTCATTAAGCAAGGGAATTGGCATGATTGAACCCGAAAAGGAATTTGGAATTAATAATGTTGGGCTGGCAGGACATCGTGCAGTAACCCATGGCAGGTTATTTAACCGGTTAGATGAGCTTGCGCCTAACGATGAAATTGAAATAAAGACAAAAACAAATATTTATGAATTTGTCATTGTGCGAACATTTGTCGTGGATCGTAAAGAAGTGGGAGTTCTTACAGACAAAAAGGAGCCATATTTAACTTTAGTAACATGTACACCCATCGGTAAAAAGAATCCGACAGATAGATTAATTGTGCAGGCAAAATTAAAGAATAAAGGATAATAGCATGGAGGTTGCTATGAAAAGAAGTCGTGTCATTCTACTAATGATTCTACTCATTGTGCATAGCTTTATGGGGCCTTTGGCAGTAAGTGCTAATGTGGATCATGCACTCGCTTCTGTCAATGAATCCCAAAATGCATCGGACGAAACAAGTAAAGAAGCTACAAATGAAACAAAAGATGCAGAAAGCCCGGGTTCTAAGGAAGATAACAGCACGAACGAACCTAAGGATACAGAAAAACCGGATTCTAACAAAGATAACAGTGCAAACGAAGGAAAGGATGCGGAAGTTCCGGGTTCTAAAGAAGATAGTAATGTAGTACCGGGCGGTTCCAATCCAGAAGAACCGAAAACAGTTGAAGAAACTGTACAACAGGAACCTGCTTTACCAGTTGCCAATACGGAAATAACCGAGAATATTTTAACGGATGCCGAATTAACTTTTGAAGATAAAAATGGTAATGAGGCAGGAAGCGTTGATCGAGAGACCATTATTGCAGTGAAATACAAATGGGCACTTAAAAATAATCATGGCTACACGGCTGGAGCAACTTACAAATTCAACCTTCCCAAAGAACTTGTGGTGTATGAGGCCATTACAAACGAACCACTGTTATTTAATGGTGAGGCAATAGGAACATTCTCTGTTGACATGAATGGATTAGTTACAGTGGTTTTTAATGATTTCATCGAAAAGCGTTCAAATATTAGCGGAACGATGGAAGTTTTATCGAAAATAAGTGAAAAAGTTGTTGTAACAGAAGACAAAATAGTTAAAGTAATTCCAATTGTAGGTGGAGTATCAAAGGACATACCGATTACATTCCATCCAAATGGCTCGACCATTGATAAGCAGGGAATTCCAAATAAATCCTACAATACGGAAAGCATTGAGTGGACGGTTAACTTCAATAAAAGCCTAGACCCGATCAAAAATGCTGTCCTAAAAGACCCGATTCCAGACGGGCTCGAACTACAAGAGGGTTCGATTAAGGTTTATAAGTTGATTACGAAATTAGATGGTACTGTTGAACAAGGCAATGAAGTTACATCTGGATTTACAATCGGAAAAACAGATGGTAAAGATTTCGAAATCAATTTTGGAGATATTTCAACAGCCTATCGTGTCGTCTACACAACAAAGGTGATAGATCAAGATAAGACGGAATTTGTAAACAAAGCGGTTTTATCAGGCGATGGTTTTACGGATAAAGAAGCGAGCGCATCAGTAGGCGTTAAACGTGGTGTTGCTTTAGAGAAAAAATCGGCAAATTATGATCCAGCAACCCAAATCATCACATGGGAAATCAAATACAATTATAATGAAAAGTCTATCGCGCAAGCAAATGCGCTGTTGAAGGATTTCTTCAACAACACGCAGGAACTGATAGATGGCTCATTTGTAGTAAAGAAAGTAATAATTGATGAAAATGGTAATGAAAGCGGATCAGGAGAAGTGTTTACAAATTACACGGTCACTCCAAAATCTGAAGGGAATAAAAACGGCTTCTGGCTTCAATTCAATCAGGATATTAACGAAGCCTATAAAATTACCTATCAAACAAAAGCAAAAGATCGCATTTTCGATAGTGAAAAAATCACAAACGAAGTAGAAGCAGGCGACAAAAAGGCTAAAGGAACGAAAGAGATTTATCAACAAATCTTATACAAATCAAACTATAAAGACAAAACAGATTATAAGGAAAAAACAACAACCTGGGGTATCTCTTTCAATGTAGACAGTCACTTAATGAAAAATGTGAAGCTAGCAGATACATTTCCGAATAAGGGGCTTGTATTGATTCCGGATACACTTAAAATCAGCAATACAAAAGGAATTTTGAAAATCGATGAAGATTATCGTTTAGTCAATAAGGGCGAAAATGGTTTTGAAATTGAGTTTCTACACGAGATTAATGATCGGCATTATATCGAGTATAAAACAACATTTAATTATGAAGCTCGAACTGACAAAACGAAAAACTATTTAGAGAATGAGGCAGTTATTACGTGGATTGATGAGAATGGTGAGGAGAAAACAAAAAAATCAACCGCAACATTCACACCAGATTCTTACACACAATCCAATGGCTTTAAAAATGGTAAGTATAACGCTGTTACTAAAGAGATCACCTGGAATATTGGGATTAACTATAATCTTAAGACCCTTGAAAAAGCATCTGTTGAGGATGAAATCCTTGGTAACCAAGTAATTGACCGTAAGTCCTTAAAGGTCTTTAAAATGACCTTAACAGGCGGAGAGAATGGAACGAAACGGGAAGAAGCTATTGAAAATAGCGACTATAAAATTGATTGGGATCCAAATGGTAAGCCAGGTTTTAAAGTGAGCTTTCTAAACGAGATTAAATCTGCGTACTTAATCGAGTATAAAACAAACTTGAACGATCAGCTCATTAAAGATAAGTATGACAACACAGCGACACTTAAAGATGGTGAGGATAAAGTAACCGATCTTTCAGCGAGTGTATCTGTGCCGCATGGAGGAAAGTATACGGGAAAATCTGGTGAGCAAAACGGAAAAATTATCGATTGGAAGGTTGAAATCAACTTTGGGCAATCGAAAGTGTCAAATGCAAAAGTAGTCGATAAACCAAGTGAGAATCAATCACTGCTTGAGCAGTCTTTCCATCTGTACGCTACCTCAGTAGCTGAGAACGGAAAAGTGACGAAAGGGACGGAATTAGAACAAGGTGTCGATTATACACTTGAATTTAACAATGATGGCTTTGAGCTTGTTTTCAAAAAAGATATCGACAAACCGTATATTTTAGAGTATCAATCTCTTATTCTTGCCAAGGTAGGAGATAAGGTTAATAACGATATTAAGTTTACAGGTGACCAAATTACCACTGAAACTACCAAATCTACATCCACTATTATCGTAAAAAGAACAACAGGCTCTGGTACTGGGAGTGGCGAAGTTGGTAAATTGGAAGTAATTAAGGTTGATGCTAAAGCTGGTGAAAACGGTAATAAGAAAAAGCTTGAAGGTGCAACCTTCTCGCTTATTGATTCAGAAAGTAAGGCAGTTATTAAGACAGCGACAACTGACGCTAAAGGTAAGGTAACGTTTGATAGGCTTCTGTACGGCGAGTATCTTTTAAAAGAAGACAAAGCACCTGAAGGCTATGTTGTGGGAATTAATGATACAAAAACGGTTGAAATCAATAAAGCAGACAACACAGTAGAAATCGCCAATGAAAAAATTAAGCAAGCAGTTGAATTAACAAAATTTGGTGATGATAAAGATAAGGATGGCAAAGCCTTCAAACTTAAAGGTGTAGAATTTGAACTTCAACGTAAAGAAGGCTCGGATTTTATCAAAGTAGGTACACATACAACTGATGAAGATGGTAAAATCGTTGTTGCTGACCTTAAGGCTGGGGAATACCGGTTCATCGAAACAAAGGCCCCAGAACATTATTTGTTAGATAATACGCCAGTAGAATTTACGATTGTAGATAACCAGACCTCTATAGTTAAAGTTGAGAAGGAAAACAAAAGAGGAAAAGGAAATCTAACTGTTGTTAAAGTGGATGCAGCCAATCAAAAGGTTGTATTAGAAGGGGCTGTGTTTAAACTTTACAATAGTAAGGAAGAGGAAGTTGCAACAAAAACAACTGGTGCAGATGGAAAAGCCACCTTTGAGAACCTGCCTTATGATCAATACACACTAAAAGAAGTAACTGCTCCAAAAGGATATGCAATTGATAAAACGGAAGGAAATCTTACCGTTAAAATCGATAAAGAAAAAAATGATGTAACGATTAAAAACAATAAAATTATTCGTGCATTCAAATTGAAAAAAGTCGACACAAACAATCCGCATATTGGTCTGAAAGATGCCGTATTCAAACTAATGTACAAGAAATTGAAGACAGACGAGTATGCACTTGTTGAAGGGAAAGATAAATTAACAACAGACGGAAATGGCGTAATTTATGAAGAAAACCTTTCCGAAGGCTACTATCAGCTTATTGAGGTAAAAGCTCCTTCAGGTTATGTACTGGATAGTAAGCCAATTGAATTTATCATCGAGAAAGAACAAATTAAGGTGTTAGATTTAACAAAAACAAACAACCCGAATAGTCCGGGAGGTTCAGGAGGTTCAGGAGGCTCAGGAGAAGGAGGACGGGACAAATCGCGTGATCCGGAACCAGGCAAGCCGAATGATCCGGCAACTCCAAACAACCCAGACAAACCGAATAATCCGGGAGATCCAAACAATCCAGACGAGCCAAATTATTCAGGAGAGCCGAACAACCCGGGTGAACCGAATCATTCGGAAGGTTCAAACACCCCAGATGAGTCAAATCATCCGAGAGTTCCAAATATTCCAGGCGATTTAGTATCCGTAAATAATCCAAATACTGCAAGGAACCCAGATACTGATGAAACATCTTTGCTGGAACCACGTAATGTATTACCCCAAACAGGAGAGCAAACAAGAATGGGTACACAATTTGCAGGTATTGCTTTAATCCTTATTGGAATTGGGATTATGGTTTATAGAAGAAAAGCAAAAGCATAATAAACTTTGAGGACTATTGATTGGCTTATGCTTATCATAGTCCTCTTTATGTATGGTTCAGAAATTGTTTATCACGCCTGTTGATTATCCATAAGGTGGAA
>NZ_KE952708.1 GCF_000466385.1 Aneurinibacillus aneurinilyticus ATCC 12856 | reverse complement strand
GATAAACTAAGGGCAACCGAATAAATCAGATAGCCGCTTCTCTTTTGAGGCGGCTTTTCTTATGCCTTGATACGTCACTCCTCCCTTATCGTTCGTGATATACGCTTATTGCAGGGGTAAATGCAATGAAGTCGAATGAACCACCTCCTATCGGCTGATTACCGATAAGAAGCCCGTTGACCGCATGCGGGTAAGGAGTGAATCGCGGCGGCCCTCCTGGTGCCGGAGTAAACCAGGATATCAATTAAAGGAGTGGAGCCATATAGCTGCACTTTTTTCATTGGTAGAAAACAAGGGAGGCGGATATGTTTGGGATTTAAAGATGTAGTTATAGCAATCCTTTCACTGGCTGACCTGGACACATTTAAAAAGAACATACAAGAGCAATGGGAAAAAATTAAAGCGATAGTTGCCGATATTCAATCAAGTAATTTAAAGAAGGAACAGGAAAACAGAGAAGTTATGTGGTTATGGAGGAAATGTGGAGGAATATTCTATGGAGCAGAAACAACCGTCTGTGCGGCATCTAGTTATTACAATGCCTCATCCAAAAGCGGAATGGGAAGAATGCGTAAAAGAACACCTGGAGCGGGACAGGCTACGCTGGGAGCGGAAGAAGCGGAATATGAAGAAAGCTAATAAGTTTCCAGAAACGAAAGGGTGAAGAAAACGTGAATAAACAATTATCTATAGGCGACACGATCTTTCATGAAAAATACGGTTCCGGTGAGATCGTTCCATCCGATGACGTTTCCATCAGTGAAATTATGGTTAAATTTGATCGCCAAGATGTAGTTGATAAATATGTTTGTTTTGATGGAATTCAACCGGATGAATTGGTGAAGATGCGCAATCTGCTGATCGACTAACACTTTTGCGATTTACTTATAGTTTGTCGCTTGCAAAGGGTTCGGCTGCTGTCCCCGTAAAACAGCGGCTTTTTTATTGGGAGGGAAAATGCGTCAGTAAATGCAGGTGGGATGCAGACGTATAAACAAGAAAGGGATGAGAACAATGTAACCCATTAAATCGTACAGGACCCTTGTTCCAGAAAGGAGCAAGTGAGGAGGGGAAAAATCATGTAACAGGTTAGAACATATTGTGTTTATACGGTGTTGGAGCACCTTAACAAAAATTCCTACTCGCTTTCAAATGTTTCCTTCGATAAGCAGAGACGCCTTCCTCTGCTCTATCGTTGGCATCCTGAGTCCTTCTCCTGTCACAAAAAGACAGGCGGGAACTGATTGCAGTACCGGCCTATAGGAGACAGTATACCGGTTGAGAGGCGGTTCGGGGTGTGAACGATAGAAAAAAACGCCCTTATTCAGGGCGCTTGTCATTAACTCCAAGATGTTCTTTTAATGCATCTTGAAGGATATGTGAGTAATTCACCTTATGTTCCTGAGCTAAATCATCGAGCCATTTTGGAATCGTAAGCGTCTTTTTTACAGCTTTATTCTCGATATTGCTGCGGAAAGGCGGCATAAAGACTTCAACAAGAATGATTGCCTGTTTAGGAGCCGGTTTAATGTCTTGGAAATGGGAAGGAGAGGGAATATCCTCTTTATCTTGCTCTAAGCCATACAGATGGAGCGCCAGTGCTTCTTTTGACATTTTTACAGCTTCTTCTTCTGTATCGCCACAAGACAAGCAACCAGGTAAGTCCGGGAACGAAATAGAAATACCGTCATCATCGTATTCGAAAATTGCCGGATACCTATACCAATCTTTTTTATTCATATATAAACCTCCTTGGCAGGGGGAGAGGATTACCTCTCAATCCCTGCTTGCTTGAGTATGCTTTTTATTGTTTTTAAAGGCATATCCTTTTTAGGATGAGGAATCGTTAGTATGCCTTTTTTTGATGGATGCCTATACTGATGATGGCTTCCGGCCACCCGTATTAATTCCCATCCATCTTGTTGAACCATTTTGATTAAGTCCCGCGATGAGTATGACTTCATGTTCCCTCCCTCCTTGATTCTATTATAACACGTATAATAATACGTATCAATAGGAGAATGGGGAATTCAAAAGAAAAAATCAGGAGTTGAGAGGTGGCTTAGTTATGTACGACTGTAAAGAATCCATGGAACTCTGCTTTGTTAAATGTCCTTGTTGCGATACTGAATTCTGTCCAAGGTGTGAAGGGATGAAGAAGATGAATAACCCTATCAGAAGTGCGCTACTTGTTCAATTTTATGGCCATCTTGTAGAAGCAAAGAAAGCAGGATTGGATACACATTATGATAGCTTGGCTGATGATGTAGCGGAGGAGATTATCCAGGAGCTACGTTTGCAATACAAACCAGGGGCGGAGATTAATTAATGAGGACTGAGGAAGATGAACATAAAAGTTAAATGGCGTTGGGATACATTTGTTGTAGGGATTGCACTAGGATTAGACAAGCGGTTTAAGAGTGTAGGAACAGTTATGATATGCCTTGGTTTTATGCAGGTGTACTTAGATAGAAAGGTAAAGGTTAAGTAAAGGAAATAACCTCCTTCTGTCGAATAAGTAGGCGGGAGGAGAATGATAAATGAATATATATATTTCTTGTGGTCATTGTCTTAAGGAGCGAATAAGTCTTGAGTTTTACCCTGTAGAAGTTAACGACGAAGGTGTATATGAATTAACCTGTAAAAGCGGTCATAAAACAACCTCCTTTCTACAAAATGCACATTTCGAAATTTTGTTTGAATTAGGGGCAAAAGCTTTTTTAGATGGATATACTAGAGAGGCTATCTCTAGTTTTGCAGCATCATTGGAAAGATTTTATGAATTTTGTATAAGAGCAATAGTAGAACAAAAAGAAATTGACATCAAGGCTTTTGATGATACATGGAAATATGTAGCTTCGCAATCAGAAAGACAACTGGGCGCTTTTTATTTTTGTTACTTAAGTTTTTTTAATGAAGTTCCCGAAAAAATTCCGCAAAAATGGATAGAGCTTCGAAATAACGTAATTCACAAGGGTCATATACCAACCTTAAAAAAGACTGAGGAATACGCGGAGTATCTGTATGGATATATGATGAAAATACTTACAAGAGTAAAAAAAGGGTGTGGACAAAATGTATTTAAGGTTTTAACCAAAAAACAAAAACTATCTAATACAGAAGAGATGAATAGAAATGCGTTTACTATACCAACGGCAATAGATGTTTCGGTAAGGCTTCCTGAATTTAATAAAGATGACTTTAAACAGGCTATGGAGAAAGTTAAAAATAACAAATGGATACAAGCGGTTTCCAAAAGCTAACACAAGTTTAAATTTTTATTTCCGAAAACGAACAACACAAACCATTTATTTACATCGTACAATTCTGGATAAAAATGTAATATGTTAAAGGCAGATGAACAGTATCTTTCACTGCCCGTTATGCATGATTTTATGCAAATCCGAACGAGTAACTAAAAAATGTAAAACCGCGATAAAACGGACATTTTTTGAGTGCATAATGGCTGTTTGGACGAATAAAATTATCGAAAATGGACAAATCCGCGTCGTTATTGGGTTTATACAAGGCTAGAGTTTACCATAATAAATGTTATCGGACGTACAATGTATAGAATATGCAATGAAGATAAGGCCGCTCCTGTGAGCGGTTTTTTGTTTTGGAGGATGACAACAATGGATATACGAAAAATACCAGTAGAGAAAATCAATCCCGCCCCCTATAATCCGCGCATTGACTTACAGCCGGGGGATGAAGAATACGAACGATTGAAACGCTCGATCCGCGAGTTCGGTTATGTGGAGCCGCTTGTCTGGAATGAACGGACAGGAAATCTTGTTGGTGGTCATCAACGGTATAAAATTCTAATGGAGGAACAACCAACGGAATTACTAGTATCCGTTGTGAACATGGATGACACCAAAGAGAAGGCTTTAAACATTGCACTCAATAAAATTGAGGGCGGATGGGACGAAGAAAGGCTTGCCGCACTATTGGAAAGCCTGCAAACCGATATCGATATTGAATTGACTGGATTTAACCAAGAGGAAGCGGAAAAAATCATTGCTGACTTTCAATTCAATGAAGGAGATGCGGATAAAGATTTCAATAGTACCGAAATTGACCTTGATGATTTCTCGGAGGAAAACTTTGAATGCGTATGTCCTAAGTGCGGCTTTATGTTTAACCCGAAAAAAGGTGATCAGTAATGCCCGAATGGTTATGGTCTCTGAAGGATCTGCATGACATACCGAAAAACGGTTTGAAGGTGTTTAGCTGTTTCTCCTGCGGCGGCGGCTCCACAATGGGTTATAAGCTTGCGGGGTATGAAATAATAGGAAATGTCGAGATTGACCCGCAAATGATGAGTCTGTACCGACAGAATCATAACCCGAAACACCCGTTTCTTATGCCGATTCAGGAATTCAAACTCATTCCTGATAATGAGCTGCCTAAAGAGTTGTTCGAACTGGACATTTTGGACGGTTCGCCGCCCTGTAGCGTGTTTTCTACATCGGGCAAACGTGAGGAGAAATGGGGCGCTGCTCATAAATTCCGTGAAGGGCAGGCAATACAACACCTAGACGATTTATTTTTTGATTTCTTGGACGTAGCGGAGAAGTTGAAGCCAAAAGTGATTATAGCGGAGAACGTAAAGGGGCTTATCATTGGCACTGCCAAAGGATTTGTAAAAATGATAAAAGACCACTTTGAAAAAATCGGGTATCAGGTTCAATTGTTCCTATTAAACTCCGCTGCTATGGGCGTTCCACAAAAGCGGGAACGTGTTTTCTTCATTGCATTTCGAAAGGATTTAAGGCTGCCTAAATTGCAATTATCCTTTAACGAGCGTCCTATCCTGTATAAAGAGATTCGGACAGGTAGAGGAAGACCGCTTTCCACCGACTCCCTTACATATCAGCGTTGGTTAAAGAGAAGGCCGAAAGATGATAATTTAGGGGATATTACTAGCAGAATAGAGGGAAAGGTAAAAAGTTTCAATTCAATACTGGTGAAGGATAACAAGGTATTGAATACTATCGCCAGCTCATCGTGTTTTATACGTTATGATGAGCCCTATTTCATTAGTGATGAAGATATCATACGGAGCCAAACATTCCCGCAGGATTATAATTTCTTAAATGCGGATGTGCAATATGTATGCGGCATGTCTGTACCGCCTGTTATGATGAGGAAAATTTCATCAGAAGTATATAAACAGTGGTTTACTCGAATTCAGTAGAGCGAATCGCTGTTTTTTGTTGGCATGAAAAAAGGAGAGTGCAGCGAACACTCTCCCATTCTACACCAGGCAACCCCGGCGAGAGATAGCGGCGACTGCGGCCGCAGATTTCGGTAAACCCGCTATCTCGCTTTTCATTTTAACGGAAAGCTGGGGTTGCCACAATGACACAATTCGATAACGACGAAAAAGACTTGCTTTTACAGCATCAAATAGAAATCGCGGAAGGCATCTTAGAATCAAAAGCCAAGTACCGCAAAGTTGTCCAGGCCAGCATTGCAGGGTGGGTTAAGGATTTCCAAAACGGTCATATCAAATTCAACACGGTAGACGATTTAAGGAAGCTTATCGAGTTGGATTTGAAGCTGCAAGCGGATGAATAGTTTATACATTTGATTATTCACGGAGGTGGTGATGATGTAACGTGTCTGGACAGGAAAAGAACAATCGAGAAGCTGCTCTTTCTCTCTATCTTGCCCAGGACGGAAATATAACACCGACCGAAATTGCGAGGCAGTTGGGTGAGAAACCCACCACCGTCCGTTCGTGGAAAAAGCGGGACGATTGGGAAGGAGCGTTGCAGAATCAGCGTTGCAACGCAGGGGAAAAACGTTGCAACGCTGACAAGACAAAGAAGAAGCGTGGCGCACAGCCCGGCAATAAAAATGCACTAAACAATCAGGGCGGTGCTCCGCTTAACAATCAAAATGCCCGCGGTAAGGGTGAGAACAAAAGGGGGAACCGTAATGCAGTGAAAACAGGTGAATTTATGTCCTTCTCCCGCGATTTGATGGATGAAGAAGAATTGCAGTTTTTCGATGGAATGTCTACATGTCCGCACGATCATGCGACGGAAGAGCTGCGTATTCTCTCCATGCGGGAACGATGGATGCTACAGGAACTGAAACGACTTAAAGCAGGACTGACACATAAAGAAAAGCGCACGCTTCAAGAACTGATTGAGCGAAAAGAAAAGATGCCGTATATCGATAAGAATAGCGGCAAACGTGTGATGCTCAATGTCACACATAAAGACATGGTGACCACTGAAGTGAGGGAAGTGGAGAAATCTAAGCTTGATCAGGTCGTACAGATGAGCGATGCGCTTACCCGTGTCCAGGATAAAAAGCTGAAGCTTGTTAAAATGATGATGGACAAGGAAAAAGAGGAACAGCAACTAGCTATTGCAAGAGAACGGCTGGAATTGGAACGTTATAAAGTCATGGGGCCGGATGATGATGGCGATTTCGAAGATGGAGAGGATGACGAATGGTAATTAAACTCGCAAAAGAACACATCCGCAAAATCAAGAAACGTTATAAGAACAACCCGGCTAAAATCGACGAATTAAAAGAGATATTCGCTGACTTCGAACAGTTCTGTTATAAGTTCCTTAAAATCAAGACTAAAGATGGGAAAATTAAACCTCTTATCTTGAATGAAGCTCAAAAGCAATATGCGGAAGAGGTTTTCCAGCAGATTAAAAACGGGAAAACTGTTCGCGTGATTATTTTAAAAGCCCGTCAGATGGGCTTTTCTACTGTGACAGAGGCAATTATTTATTACCTCACATCACTTCAAGAGGCTAAAAACTCTTTTATCGTTGCACAGGACTCCGATGCGACTGGCAACTTATACGATATGTTCAAGTTGTATTATGAAAAGGTGCCAGAGTCTATTCAACCAATGACGCAACGTAATAACGCGAAGATATTGACGTTCGAAAATCCAAGTAAAAAGAAGCTAGAAAAAAGACGGAATCCCGGATTAAATTCAAAAATCACGGTTCAATCCGCTGAAAAAAAGGTCTTGGCTCGTTCTGGAACCATTCATTACCTTCATGCCTCTGAGGTTGCTTTCTGGCCACCTTCTAAAAAGAAAGTTCATCTCAATTCCTTGTTATCAGCTTTATCAAAAGAAGCTGGAACGCTTGGTGTATTAGAATCCACCGCTAACGGAATGGATGAATTTAAGAAGTATTGGGATGATGCGGTAGAAGGCCGCAACGACTTCACTCCGATGTTCTTCCCTTGGTTCCGTATGCCGGACTACCGCAAGCCGGTACTGCCCGGATTCGAACTAACAGAAGAAGAGAAGGAGCTTAAGCAACGCTATAACTTGGATGATGAGCAGATTCAATGGCGTCGCTTCACAATCCGAAATGACTGTAACGGTGATCCCCGCCTGTTCCGTCAGGAGTACCCCTCCGTACCGGAAGAGGCTTTCTTGCTGTCGGGAGAAGGTATCTTCGACAATGAGTACATCCAACGGCTTATGGACGCTATAAAGGTATTAGGCGAGTTATACGAAGTAGATCACATTAAGAAGACGGTCATTAAGGCTTCAAATGGTGAGCTGCGTATCTTCAGGAAGCCGGAGGAGGGGAAACGATACGTTATCGGCGCTGATACCGCGAAAGGGAAATCCGATGGTGACTGGGATGTAGCCTATGTCATCGAAGAGCGAAGCGGCGAAATGTGCGCCGTTATTCGTGGCAAATGGGATACCGACCTATACGGTAAGAAACTGGACGTATTGGGCCGCTATTACAATACCGCGCTACTGGCGGTCGAGAATAACAACACCGGAAACTCGGTGCTTAATACATTGTTCAATACTTGCAAGTACCCTCTTCTGTATCTATGGAAGAAAGGTGACTTGGGATGGAATACAAATACCGCCACAAGGCCGGTAATGATTAGTGACTTTAAAGAGGCTATTCGTGATCAGCTTTTTGCTATTTACTGCCGCGCTCTTTATAAAGAGTGCTTAACATTTATTGATAAAAATGGTAAACCGCAGGCGGATGATGGATGCACTGATGACTGCATCATGGCTTACTCTATCGCGTTACAAGTGCGACAAGTAGCCACGAAATGGTTTGAATGGTATGAGAAGAAGCAAAAACAACGCAAAGAACAAGAAGAAGATGACGGAGTGGGGTGGATATAAATGAGTGAGGCTACAGCAGGCGCCGACGCGCAATGGATACCTATTCGAATTGAAAAAGCGGAGGTTCCGGCTAGTGCAAGACTTCCAGATACTTTTGCTGGTTCGTACAGTACGCATAACTTAATTGAATTTCCGAAAGGCGGTTCCCCTTCCAGTTGTAAAGCAATCGTAAAAGAAAGCAATATCATCCCTCAATGCATTGATGCTTATAAAAGAAACATCGCTGGTTATGGTATTGCGCTTGAATATCTTCCAGGCGAAAGCGATGAAACAGCATTATCGGAATGGGAAGCGGCAGAAAAATTCCTTTCTACTGCAAACCTAGAGACTTCAACTGAAAAAATCATTGAGGAGCTTATCGACGACTTAGAACATTGCGGGAATGCATATCTTGAAGTTGTGCGGGGCGGTGAATTCCCTGCTTTATATCGTCTTCCACCTGAAAATATTCGCTGCACCCCGGAATTAGATCGCATTGAAGTGAAATATAACCGGCTAATAAAGGGAAAAGTAGAGACTTTTACTCAAAAATCCTATGTTAGAAAGTATGCAGAGAAGCGAAATAGCAGTATTACGTGGTTCAAGCCGTTTGGAACTAAAGGTGACTGTACAGAAATCATCCACCTACGTATAGGAAATGGCGGGGCATATGGTGAACCCCGCTGGTTCGGTAATACTCCAGGTGTACTTGGCAGCCGAAAAGCAGAAGAACTGAATTTAGGCTATTTCTCTAATGGACGCATGATCACCATGATTCTATCAGTAATAAACGGAAGACTTACCAAAAAGTCAATTGAGCTATTAGCACAAGCAAGAGGACAAGAATCACAAGGCGGCATCCTTTACTTACAAGTAGAGGGCGGCGATATAGGCGGTCCGGTTGATGAGCAAAAGGAAAAATCGCAAATCAAGCTAGACAAACTCAACGATTTATTACAAACGGACGCACTTTTTTTAGAGTATGGCAAGACAAAAAGGGAAGAGATTCTTTCCGCTTTCCGCCTCCCGCCTATTCTAGTAGGTATGTCACAGGATTATAGCCGAGCGACCGCTGATGCTGCGCTTCGATTTGCGGAAGAACAGGTGTTTCAACCTTATCGAAATTGGCTCATGGATGAAATTTTTAATAAGCGATTATTCCCAGCGCTTAATATCTTCCGGATTAAAGCAACCCTTCGTGGTCCGAAGCTTGTTGAGCCGGACGAAAGAAAAGGACTCCTTGAATTCCTAGCTGAAAGCGGCATTCTTTTAGTGGGTGACCTTATTCCGTTGGCGGAAGAAGTATTAGGAACAACCGTAAACGAATCAAAATTCGAACCAGGTTATCTTGATACACCTATTGCTCAATTGCTAAATCAACAGCCTTCAATTCCTTCTGGTGTTGATATGCAAGAGAAAGTTGCTGCTATTGCCAAAAGCCTACTACGAAAAAGCGAGGCGGAGGCGGGCATCCATGTGTAAGGCTTGCTGGGTGCAAATCATCAAGGCTGATGTAGACGAATTTCTTGATAGCTTGGACCTCACCAACGCAGAACGAGCGGTTCTTGAAGAGCTATATAACCAGGGAGAAGAACACATTACCGAAATTCTTGAGTTACAGGGGAACGAGCTACACGAAACCATACAGGAATTAAGCGAGGGAACACTTGTAGATGCAGAGGAATTGTTCAAGATTTTACTTTCTGTCCAAGCTGGCGAACTGTTTCAGGAGAAGTTTGAACAAGCGGTTTATGATGCATTCATGCCGCTGTTTCATCTGGCTGGAGAAACCGAACTTGCCGCCCATAATCCAGATAAAACATGGTCCGTCAAAAACAAAGCTGCTGCACGCTACGCATTGAAGCTTCAGGCATTGGTACCAGCTATGAACGAAACTACAACTAATATAATGCTTCGTTCCTTTCAGAAAGCCATTAAAGAGGGTAAGACACCCTCAGAGCGGGCGCAGCTGGTGCAAGAGGTAAGCGCCCAAGCAGCCGCCGGAAAAGCCGGACCATTTACGATGGAACGCGCTATGAGGGTATCCCGTACAATGTCCACTGCCGCCGCAAATGGTGGGAAGTTGGAAGGTTGGAAGCAATCAGAGGTAGTCACCGGCAAGAAGTGGCGCTCTGCGAATCAAAAACGCACCCGCAAAACGCATAAGAAAGCAAACGGTCAGGTGAAACCATTAGACGAACCATTCGAGGTCGGGAAAGATAAGCTGATGCATCCAGGAGACCCGACTGGAAGTGCAAAAGAAATTGTGAATTGCCGCTGCACAATGCATGCAGTGATGGCTTAAATCTTCCAATTTTTTCACGTCCAATAATCTATATTATGTCGACTAGAACCCGAATCGCTGTATTTCGCCGTATTCCGGTGTTTTCTTTGATTATCACGTTTTGGACTATCTAAAAAAGTCCACGTAAGGAGGACAACCGCATATGAATGAGCCAAAAACACGAACTCTTAAATGCTCGTGTTTTCTTCGTTTTTCTAGATTTTTGCGAAAGGAGGTGAAATAGATGGGATACAAGCTAAAAGATGCGAAAATCTCGCATATCTCCCTTGTAGATAAGGGTGCAAACGGTGTTCCTTTTTCCATTATAAAAAGTGCTGAGGAAAACACTATCCAAAAACAAATTCGAATTTCCAAAATCGAAGAAGAAAAACGAATTGTAAAAGGTGTTGTTTATCAGCCGAATGTAGAGGATGCACACGGCGACCAAATGGATGAAGAGGAAATAGAAAAAGCTGCTCTTCTTTTCATGGAGAATCAGAACACCTACAACATTGATAAACAGCATAACCTTGAAGCAAATAAGGGCTTTGTCTTTGAATCCTATATTGCACCTTGTGAAATAACGCTAGGCGATCAGGTAATTGCAAAAGGCTCCTGGGTAGCTGGTGTGAAAGTAACTGATGATGAGACATGGGAAGATATCAAAAAGGGTGAAATTACCGGCTTTTCTATGTTTGGTGTAGGTAAGCGCGAAGAAATCAAGGAAGACGAAACAGTTTCTAAAGGTTTACTGACCACTATTCGAAAAGAATTAGGTGAATTTGCTACGAAGATTCTTAAAGGTGCGGTAGCTGATAAGTACAACAAAAACAGGAAAAACCGCGAATTTTGGGCCGCGCAGGATGCTTTAAACTCTGTTTTGTTTAACTGGGACTCATGGGAAAGCGGAATAGAGACAGACCCGGAAAAAATCCGTGAAGCATTACAAGATTTCGTCGATATCGCTCAAGATGTTCTTGTTCAAGAAGATATTGTGAAAGCAATAGGCAAGCCGTCTGAAGCTATCGTGAAGGCTGGAAAGAAATTATCAGCGGGCAATTTAAAACATGTACAAGACGCAGTGGCGTCGCTCACAGAATTAATAAATAACGTGACTCCTAAAGAAGAGGGGTCGAAGGGGGAAGAAGATTTGAACGCTGAAGATATTGCAAAAGCAGTGGCGGCCGCTATGGCTCCAATTTCTAAACAAGTAGAAAACCTTGCCGCCGATATGGAAGAGCTGAAAAAAGGAGAAGGCTTATCAGGGCAGGCAAGTAACAACAACGAGCCAGAGGCAACGCTAGAACAAACCGCCCTAACTGAAGCTATCACAAAAGCGCTTGAGCCGGTTACAAAGCAAATGGAGACTCTTAGCAACGATGTAATGCTACTAAAGAATAGTCGCGGGGATAGCGGTAGAGGGCCATCAGATGGAACGATTGCTAAAAGCAATTCACCAAGTTACATTCAATTGATGAGTGGAGGTCAATAATATGACAGCAAATAGCAGCTTAATTTCTAAAGAACAGCAGCTCGCAAGTATCCGAAAGTCCGTCAACTTAGTTATGCCAAAGAAAGAAGCAGAGGCTTTTCTCGTTGATACCTTAAAGATGGCATCAACACTTCCGAAATTGCGTGCAAAATATACAGATGTTCCTAGCAGTAAAATTCCAAAATTGAAAGTAAAGTCGCGTCAAATCCGCGAACATACAGGGGATGAGCAACCAACCGGAACCGGTAGCATCGATACTCCGCAGGTACCATATTCAGTAAGAAAAGTCTATTGGGATGAATGGATTAAAGATGATGATGTATGGTACAACAATACTGCCCGTGGTGATGATGTCGAAACCAAAACTATCGACCTTGTCCAGGGGCAATTTAGCGTTGATATACAAGATTTGCTTTTCAATGGTGATGCAGACGCCAAGCTTGCTGATGGCACAACGCCAGATCCGTTTCTATCTATCTTAGATGGCTTTGTGAAGAAAATGAAAGCATCCACTATTAAAACGGCACTGGGGGCGGCTGAGCCGACTATTGATGATTTCGTAAATCATGTTTTGCTACTGGATGAAAAATATCTAAATATGACAGACCTAACGTGGATTATGAATCGCCGCACATATCAAAAACTGGTCGCCCTTGTACAAAAGCGCCCGACTACGTTGGGTGATGTAACCCTAGTGAATGGGAAATTGACAGAAATCGCTGGTTATCCAATTGAAGTTGTACAGTCCTTGCAAAGTGGATTTGTTGCATTAACTCCACTAAGCAACTTGGTTCCAGTATTCACTCGTGATTTGCGCTACAAACGTACAGCAGATGGGGCAACGGCAGCTATTAAGGATTCAACATACCATATCCTGTTTGCTTATGCTGATGCGGTCGTTTTGGAGCTTGAAGCAGTCGCTTGGATGAGCGGCGACAAGTTATAAGGAGGTATTTTTTATGCCAAAACTCCAATATAAACACGAGAAAGGCGCCCTTCATATTGGTGGAGGGCGTATTTTCTTTCCCAAAACACCGCTTGAAGTAACGGAAGAAGAAAAGGACGATCTTCTCTCTCGCTTCCCTGACGAATTGGAGGAAGTGGGAGAAGAAAAAACAAACAAGCGTAACCGCAAGAATCCGAAAGAAGAGGAAAAGGTCGATGCTGACGCCGGAACTACTGAAAAATCGTAGCCGCGTAAGCACTGTACAAGGAGCGGGAGAAGATTTATTACAGCAATACATTGATGATGCCCAAACAAGGATCGAACTGTTTCTTCCCGTTCCCTTTCCCCAGACGGTCGATAGACAAATGCTGTTAGCTTGGGTGAAGTTGGCGGAAGGATTAGCCCTGCAAGACGATGAGGCACACCTTGCCGCCGTTGCCCGTGGCTACACAGCGGAGAATGACGGGGCATGGAGCTACACCCGACAAGCGGTAGAAGGAAAGACAACAGGAAATCCGGACGTCGATAATATCCTCCGTCTCTGGCTTAAGAAACAGTCACCCACAGACGGAAATATTCAGGCGATGGTGCTATGAAGCATCATTTTAATACGCCCATCTCTGTTATCCGCGTAACAGGCCAAAAGGACAGCAATGGTATTTTTGCGAAACGTAAGCCTAAAACTATCGGACAATACCTCTGTCATATCATCAAAACGGAAACGAGTGAAAAGCTGGACGAAAAGCCGATCATCTTTGTCATTAAAAAGGTGATCGGCCTTCCAAAAGCGGCGGATATTGTACGAGGTGATGAAATTTCATTACTCGACCATAGATATCTGGTTATTGATGTTGTTCCGCGTCGGTATTGGAAAGAAATTCGTGTCACTTGCGAGGTGAAAGGCAGTGAGCATTCATGATTTTGATGGACTCGCTCGCAAGTTTGAACAAATAAGCAACGGAGCCATAGAAAGAATTCTCCGTAACATCGCGGAAGTCGTAGGGGAAACGTTGCTTAATCATGTTATTGATGAGATCGACAATCAGGGATTAATTGATACCGGTACCCTATGGAACTCCTTTACCCGTGGGGGTGCAGATAACATATGGATATGGGACGTTGACCGAAACGCGATTACGTTGGAAGTCGGCTCTAATCTTCCATATGCTCGCTACCTCAACGATGGATATACCATCAGCAAGCGGCACTTCGTTCCTGGTTATTGGAGTGGGGGCTCCTTTGTTTATGACCCATCCGCTAAAACGGGTTTTATGGCCCGTCCACGCTCTTTTATCGGTCGGCAGTACTTTGACATTGCCGTACAGCAATTAGAAGGCGGCATGAACGCTTTAATCATGAGACAGCTTGAGAGAGAAATCGGGAGGTTATTCGCATGATCGATATCGGAAAAAACGTATGGGGTGAAACCATTCAACGTATTTATCCAGACCTCTTTATTTTTGATGACCAAGCGACATGGAATAGCGGTCAATTCGTTCGGCCTAGTGTCTTTGTCGAAACTGATCTTGTATCGGAGAAGACACACACGCCGCAATCTATCCGTATTATCGAAGACGTAGGGCTTGTTTTTCACTACGATTTCGAGCGGATATCCCAGGAAGACAAAGGGGAACCGATACCATTCGACTTGTACCCTTTCTTCCTGTATTTACGCCAGAATCGCTATTGTATAGCGTCTCAGCGTTTTAAAACGATGTTAGTCGTTGAACCGCCCCGAACACGGGAGAAAAGCGACCAAATGGAAATTACATTCCGTTATTCCTATCTCCTACATGTTCCGAAGCGGACCGTCACAGACGACGGCAAAGAAATCATGAAAATAAATGACTTCTATGTCGAAGCCAATGGGCAGGAGGTGAAAGCATGAGTGAAAAGCGCGTAAGAAAGCCGGTTGCTACAGCGGCACAACCTGACCTGAACAAACGAACAAAAAAAGAATGGATTGAGAGCGCAAGCCCAGTGTTTAATGTAGAACGCTTTGAAATGGCTGGCGCTCTTTTTGATTGCCAAGACGGGGATGAACTTTCCCAGAAGGAAGTAAAACAAAAGCTGGATGCCTACTTGCACCCGGATAAGAAGAAGGAGGAGGAACAAACGAATGTCGATTCAACGAGTTAGAGCAGGCGCCTATGTAGAACTGCAGGCCAAAGCAAAAGCGCGAGTTATTCCCACTACAGGCCGCGTCCTGGTTCCGTATCAAGCGGAATGGGGCAAGCCGAATTTTGCGGTAGATATGGCGGATACATCTGAGCGCTTGAAAGAAACGGGATTGCTGGTCGATGTGGTTGAATTAGCTGCGGAGAATGGCGCTACCGTTATGGGATACCGTGTAACCAATGAGCAGGAGAAAGCGGCAGCTCATACTGTTACAGATAGCTATGCCATTGAGGCAAGGTATCCAGGTAAGCGCGGGGAAGATTTCGAATACATGATCCGCCCGAGCTTAGTAGATGCCACAAAGAAAGAAATCGTGGTCCGTGATACGAAAATGATTTACGACACGGAAACCTATCTAGTGGCGGATAAGCAAGAGGCGGAAGACAAGTTAAAGAAATCGAATATGGTCCGTTTTAAGGGTATTGGTGATGGTGAGCTGGCGGATATCGCTTATACCAAATTAGCTGGAGCGGTAACCGGAACGGGAGCAATTACGGCTGGTGAATGGAGCCGTATTTTTAACCGCATAGACGGCCTTGAATTCGATGTATTCTATCTACCTTCCACTGATCCCGCCGTACAAGCGGCGTGCAAGCAATGGTTGCTAGACAGGCGCACAAAGGCCCGTAAGCTGGCACAGTTAGTCATTGCGGGAGATGCGGCAATGGATGATGATATCGAAGCGCATAACACACGTTCCCGCGCTATGAATGCCCGTTTCATTATCAATAGTTCCATTGCTGGAACACATACCAACGGAAAAGAGTACAATTCCGTACAATGGGCGGCATGGGTGGCGGGCCTCGTAGCGGGTACACCAGCCAATAAATCCTTTACAGGGGTAAAAGTACCGCTGACGCTTGCAAAGATAGACTGGAGCCATAGTGAAGTCATGAAGGGGTTGGCTGAAGGAACGTTAATGGCAACCCGTGATGGCTACGACTACATTATCGAGTCTGCGGTCAACACTTTATCCACGCTTGGAGCGGGTGAGCGAGAGGATTTCGGTAAAATCCGCGTATCGATGACCATTGACCAAATCCTGAATGATATCTACTCCGCAGGAAAAAGATATCGAGCACAGTTGGATAATGACAAGGATGGCCGTGCTATCTTCATCGGTGCGGTGGTCGAATACCTCAAAATCCGCGCCCAACAAAAAGCAATTACGGATGATTATAAATTTGAGGAACATCCAGTGAAACAAAGTGACTTTGATTTTGCTTATTTCAAACTTTTGGCGAAGCCGCTGGATGCTATCGAGGCATTCTATATTGATTGGGAGGTGGCCTAGTAGATGGAACGCGAACTCATAGGCCGGAATTTATCCGTACAGGACGATAACGGCGATCCGATTCAGACGATTAAAGAAATTGAGGTTATCCTGAAGCCGGAGAACTTGGATATTATCCGGGCGCGGCGCATGGCAAAAACAAAGCAGCTTGTTGGTTACGAAATTCCAGTAAAGATGGTGATGTCTAAGCTGGAATCACGGCTGCGGTACCGCCTGTTAGACCTATTTAAGCAAGGAAAAACCATGTTCCTCCCCCGTGTCACTGGCTCATTAGAAGATATGATAACGGGCAATACCGAGCGTGTACTTATTACCGGTATTCATATTCACGGTGACATTGATATCATTGTGGCCAAGATTGATGAAAACAAAGGCATTGATATCACGCTAGAAGGTACGGCTACAGACTTCGATTTTGTAGAGAAATTCCCTGATTACATGGCATAGGAGGGCGTACAGCCCTCTTTTTTGCTGCTTTAAACAATAAAAATCTAAAAATATCAGATTTTAAACTGCACATTTTTACAAATTGCGAAAAATAGTAAAAATATCGGGTTTTAAAACGAACATTTTTATAAATTACGAAAAACAGTAAAAACATCAGGTTTTAAACCAAACATTTTTATAAATTTCCAAACGACTATACATTCCAAGGAGGAAAAAAGAATGAGCGACAAATTGCAAAAGTACCTAGAGAAAGCAAAAGGCGGCCGCCGCGACGATATTATCAAGGTGAAGGCAGACGGTGATGAATGGTCTGTACGTCGTTTGACAACGATGGAAGTGCGCCGCTCGATTGAGTTGGCAGTAAATGAAGACGGCTCCGCTAAAGACACATACAATGAAATCGACATTATGATCGTAAAAGCAACCGAACACGAATTTGATTGGAACAACGCGGAGTTATTGAAGGCATATAACTGCGTGGAGAAATTTGAGCTTCCGCCGCGTGTGTTGGATAATCCGGAAGACTATGCTGCACTAAGCAAAGCGGTTCGTAACTTCACAGACACGAAAGAAGCGCTTATCAAAGAGGGAAAGAACTCATCCGCCGCGACGGAGAAGCAAGCTGGATAGCTTTCATATGGGTTAACCGTCATCGACTGCCGGAGGAGATACTTGAATACGAAGTAGACCAGGAACGGCAGAAGTTTTTCTGCATAGCGGCTGAAATGATCGCAGAAGAAGATATGAAACGAGCGATGCGGACATGACAGGTAGCTTGCAGCTACATCGCAGCATTGATATAATGAATGCAAGTACTAGTCAATGAATATACTAAAAAAGACCGCCTGGTGCTACCAACACCAAACGGTCCTGTACAATAGACGTTCCCTAAGGGGGCGGCTCAGGTTTTATCTAAGAAATAGATCGGTACCGTGGTGGGGGCGGTCTATTTCTTTTTTGTCAAAAGAAGTGTCACAATGGCTACGATTACACCAACAAATGTTAGCGTGTATATGCCAAAGTTTAATGCAAGATTTGCTGCATCGTATGACACCATGTTCTCACCCCCTTCCATCAAGAGGATGGATAGTGCAGGAGTGAGCCGCCCCCGGAGCCTCGTCTATGTACAAGGAAGATTATAACACACAAGCACCCTTGAATGAGGGTGCTTTTTATTATGTTCAAGACGTGAAAAACGGAAATAAAAATAGAAGCAAAGCAAAAGGCGCATTCCTTTGAATACGCCTTTACTTCAATGCATCAGATGTGGCACAACCATAAAATATGAAAAACATCAGTGTAAAGAATATAAGATTCATAATACATTTAAAAAACGAAGGATACTTTGATGTGTCCATTCTTTTTATCCATGCAATCGGATGAAAAACTATCATCATTGCACAAGAAACAGCAGCTAATCCGCTAACAAGTGCTATTGCCCCAAAAAGTATAATATAACCAGTCATTTTAGCTACCCCCTAGCTAAATCATAAGGCAGGTGAGAAAAAATAACAACGACTTCTGTAACAGTACCCTTTGAGGCTAGAGACTTAATATCAGGTAGTCTTAAAAGAATAAGTTCCATGTTAAGGGGGACAACGAGCGACCTAAACGCTTTTCGTCGTGCATCTGAAGATATGCATGACAACTTTGTTTCTGGAAGTAGGCGAGCAAGAGACGCCGCACAAGATTTCGGTAGAGAGGTTGATGCTGCTAGAGACGATGTTCGAGGATTAGCAAATGAACAGGTGGATGACCTGTTTACCCATGCAAGAAGCGGCGCGGAGGATTTTCGCTCTACAGTCAGTCGTGCCGAATCAGAGGTCAAAGGGTTAAGTGATGCCCGTGTTCATCTTCAAGCACGAGATGATGTTAGTCCTGTACTCGATGGTATTTCGTCAAAGCTGGCTGTTATAGCCGCAACCGCCGGTAGTCTTGTTCTTGGGGGAGGCATCAAAGATTCATTGTTTGGTGGGATTACTGAATATACCCATGAAGCAGCACGAAGCGCCCCTTATCTTTCTTCTACTGACAGAAAAAGCGCATTAACAAGAGCGGATGATCTATATGGAAAAGGCTATTTTGAATCTAGGCCCGAGGCAGCCAAGCAAGTAGCAGATGTCGCACCACTGGTAAGGGACAAATCGCAAATCGGTGATTTTGTGGAATCATCTGCAAAAATGAAATATCTCATGCCTGATTCGAGTTGGGAAGAGATTAATCGTTCTTTAGGTCAAGCCACCAATGTATTCAAAGAAACGCCGCAGCAAGTAACGGATTCCATGATGTATACGTACAAACAAGTAGGTGACAGACAGCAGGACCTGTTTGATTCGTACTGGGAATACGTACTCTACTTCAATAAAGCGGGTACTAATTCCGCTCAAATGGCTAACTTCTTGGTTAAGAGTGTTCAAGAAGGAAGCTTTAACTTCGATAAGCCTGCGGACTTTTTTAAGGAGACATTTGGAGTTAAGGCCCTAGATGCTGGTGACATGGCTAAGTATTTCGAGCTCCGCGGATCAAGTAAGGATGTAGCGGAGAAACAAGCGAATGATTTTACCTCTGATATAAATTCTGGTGATGAACAAAAGGCTAAAGGGGCGATTATGGCACTAGTAGCCGACTTAGCAAGTCAAACGCCTGCGGAGTTAAAAGCATCCCTCGTGCAGCTTGGTTCTGCTACAGGGCAAGACAATGGCGATGCTATCATGAAAACATATAAGGTCCCCTTTGAAAAGCCACCAGATGATATCAATGGAACAACAGATCGTATGGTCCAAGCTCAAAAGGACGCCGATCCCATGCAGGAAATGATTGAGGCTAGAAGACAAATGGATAAGTTGATGCAAGGGATTGGACAGGGCATGATTGCTGATTTGTTACCTGTCATGCAAGAATTCAATCAACTGCTTGTCACAAATAAAGATGAAATTCAATCTTTATTTAGTACTTTTACTGGTCTTATTAAAGGAGCAACAGGGATTTATAAGGAGCATTTCGCTGTAATAAACTACCTTATAATCGGTCTTGTGAGCGCATTTGCTATCAAAAAAGGAGTGGACCTTTTAAAAGGAGGTATCAAATTCGGAAAAGACATGCTCGACATAGGCAAGAGCGCTTTTTCCACCGTCGGCAAAGGTGCAAGTACTGTAAAAGGCTGGTTCACTCGTTCGAAAGATGAAGAAACGGCACCAGAAAAGAAAAAGTTCACACTAAGAGGGAATCAGGGAAGCCGAGGGGATGACCGTATACGTGCCCTTTCCTCTATGACGGTGAATGCTACCCGCGTATATGTTAACGGGCCAGTTTCCGGCGGCGGTGGCGGCATGGATACAGGAGATCGAGGAAGAAGAAAACCCAGCAAGGGCGGACGTGGAATAAACGCCAGGGATGAATTGACCAGACGGAAGAAGGATAATGAAGACCATAGCCCACCGCGCCGCACAAAAACCGTTTCCCGTGATAAAGCAAACGATGTGATCGAACAACACCGCCCACCGAAGCCGCCAGATCCACCGAAAAGAAGTATTGGCAAAGGACTACTTAGGGGCGCAGGTGTTGCGGGGGCTGTTGCTGGTGTTGGAATAGGAGCCTATGAATTATATCAATCGGCAAAAGATGGTGGATTGAGACGAGCAGCTTCAACCAGCGGTGGTTCTGTCGTAGGTGGTCTTGCTGGTACAGCAGTTGGCGGGACTATTGGTTCTCTTGCGGGTCCGCTTGGTACCGCTGCAGGGGCCGCAGTCGGTAACTATATCGGTGATAAGCTCGGTAGTCTAGCAGATAGCAGCGGAGTGACCGCAAAAGTGGTGGATGCTGTTGTTTCCCTAAAGGATACACTTGGTTCATGGAAAAACAAAGCAGCTAACTTTATAAGTGGTAAAAAAGAGGAGCCCACACAAAACGCAGTAGCAGGACCGCCAGCTCCTAAACCATTACCGCCGCTCACTCTTCCTACCTTCACACCACAAGCCAAGCAGAAAATGCAGGAGATGTTTACGTCCTTTAAGACTTCGATGAAACAAAAAGGCATCGAGATGGATTTCTCTCCTATCCAAAAAGCCGGGGCAAAGGTAAAAGATACCTTCAGCAATATGAAACAGAGCGTCGTTGGATGGTGGAAAGGAGACAGCGCCAAGAAAGCACAAGGGGACCTGCACGCGGTTGGCTCTGCTACCCAAAACGCAGCTGGACAGACAAAGAATCTAGGGGCATTTGCAAATCGAAGCACGGCAGAAATTGCTCAAGGTTCTAAGCAAGCGGGACAAAGCTTTGCAGGCGTGAGTGCAGCGGCGGGTACCGCAGCGGGGCAGACAAAGAGTCATTTGGAAACCTTAAGAAATATATCAAGTCAAGGAAGTAGTTGGGGAAGCAATTTGATTTCGATGTTAGCGGCCGGCATTCAAAGTAAATTCCCACTCTTGTCCTCTGTTGTAACTACTACGGCAGGGATTATTAAAAAGAATCTTGGATTTAGTTCCCCGACAAAGGAAGGTCCGGCCAGTAAATCGGATAAATGGGCACCGAACTTCATTTCTATGTTTGCGAGCGGATTGAAAGCTGATCCTATCAAACAAAAAATGAATCTGATTGCGGGTACCATGAACCGTAAGCTCCATAATCGCGCCTCTATTGATGTGATGCAGCGGGCAGGTAACGGAATTCGGGTGGCGCGGTCGCTAAATCAAGCACCACGAGCTGCGGGCTCCGTTAGTATTCAAAATATCACCCTAGACTTTGGCGAGATGGCAAAGCAGGTCACAGACTTCGCGGAATTCGCTAAGATGCTGAGCGGACCACAAGGCCGCGCATTGATTCGTAAGATTTTGGGTGAGGAGCTGCATAAAGCAATCGAGAATGGAGGGTAAAATATGCTGGCACTAGCCCAGGGCAATAACCGCTTTACCTTTCCTATCACACCGCCAGAGATACAAATACAATCCGGTAATGAAGTTGAAACATTTACCGTAATTACAGGCGATGAACGTACAGGCAAACCCGTTTCCAAAGCGAGACGGGTTTCTTTTACGGCCATTTTCCCGCGTTTCTGGCAAGAGATATGGGAGAAGGGAACCGAAACGATTAAATATCAGTCACCTGAACAAGCGTTGAAGTTGCTGGAACAATGGAAGGCAAAGCCCGTTGTTGTGATTTTCGATGCGTTGTTTAGTCAAACGATGCTAATGGAAGGATTCGAACCCACCTATAAGGACGGGCAGGCAAACCTTCATATCAGCTTTTCTTTTGTAGAACATAAGCCGGTTAAAATTATTTCTTATTCGAATACAAAGCAACTCTTAAAGCCGGGGGTTATTATTACCAAGTCTTCTAAGAGTAGGCCCAATACAACGAGTAAAGAGTCAAAAAAGGATAAGAAGAAAAGCGATAAAAAGAAAGATAAAGATAAGGGTAAAGACAAAGGTAAGGGCAATAAAAAGGGTGATAAGAAGAAGGAAGAGAGCAAAGTCGGCGCGTTTAACTACAGCGCACAACGGAATCGAATCTCTACCACGAATAATCGTGCAAAGGGGAAATAATCTATGAAAGATTTCGCGGTCGTTTATGGAAAACAAAATGTACGTCATATTCTCACGGATGCGATTGTGGACCTGTCCTGGTCCTCCCATCGAGAAGAGATTACCCGCAGTATGACGGTACGGCTGCGGAACGCACCGCCCATTCAGGTAGCCGGAATGCTCATGTGTTTTGGGAAACGGTCAAAAGAACAACTTTTGCATTATCAAAACCAATTCTTTCACGGTCCGATCATCAGCTTTGAAGAAAATGAGTTTACGCATGAATGGGAGCTGGAAGCGCGGGAGATTGGGTGGTATCTGGCTAAGAACAAGGGCACCCGGCCTTACCTGAAGGGGCCAGCAGGTTCAGAGCTGCAGACGTACATTAAGAGTACAGGCATTGATTTTCGTTGCCCGGACCTTGGTTTCTCCATCGATGAGCGGTACGGGACGATGGCGCATTCTGATATCGTTCTCGATGTGCTGCAGAAAGCCTATGAGCATACCGGTTACCGCTTTTATCTCGAGTACATTCGAAAAGACCAAAGCTTTTATATTGTTGTTGCTCGTGAAGGAAGAAATACAATCGTGCCAGTATTCATTCAAAACCAAATGGAAGAAAGCAGTCGCGGGGCTTCCATCGAAGACACCTACACAGTTGTAACAGCGCAAAAATGGAAGGATGACAAGATAGTTTCCTCCGTCACAAAGGCCAATACTGGAGCGATTACTAACCTGGGACGGATGGAGGAAATTATCGAGGTGGAGGAAAAAGAGAACCCGACCACCATTGCCACACAGAAGCTTGTGGAGTTATCGAATCCAAAGCTTATAAAGAAAATCACGGTAAAACATGAGGACCATACGCTATGCGGCTTACGTGCCGGATGGCTTGTTTTGATTCAGGAGGAAAAATACAAATCCAAATGGGTGATTGTAAGTGAACAGACAACCTTTAGCAACGGCATCTACACGGTACAACTGGAACTAGAAAGGCGGGAATAAGGTGTTACGTGAAGCGCTGAACCTTTGGAAAGAGAAAACAGCCAGTCACATCGATGCTAGGGATACTGAGCGGGCGACGCTGCTTAGTTGGCCAGATAAACCAAAGATACAGGTGGATGGCGACCCCACACCCTATGAACACGACAAGCTCATCTTTGCGGAGTACCTACAGGACCGGAAAGTCGAGGCATATTTTGAGATTGGGCAATACATGGAGGGCGAAGAAGCCAAAGGAAGCGTGACAGGCGTCCTGACAAACGGCGTAGAGTACGAGAGCGGCGCACCCTATGAACAAGTACCCCGTTCCTCTTTGCAAGGTACCATCGTCATTCCTAGCCCGCTGAAGGTGGGTGACCGCCTGATCGTCTCTCGAACAACCGGACAACGATATTATGTGCATGGAAAGGATGTGGGGCTAGATGGCGGATGAATCGATTTCCTTGTTTCCTGAGATAAATCTTAGTGATATGGAAGAAATCGAACTATACGAAGATACCCCTTCAGAAGACAAATGGACCTACATGATCGACTTTCGCAATCGATGCGCGGTAGTCGATGAAGACGGCCGCCCACGTAAGACGGAAACCTATGCCGAATTCCTGATGCAGACAGCGATGAAAATACTCAATACCGAACGTTTTCAATATGTGGTATACAGTGCGGATATCGGCGTCGAAAAATCAGAATGGTCTGGATGGGAAGACGTTGAAATTAAGCGAGATATGGAAGAGGCCTTAACCGCACACCCGGAAATTGAGCGAGCCGAGGTGCTTTCTATGGAACGAGACGCCCATGAGGTACATGTAAAAATTCATTTGGTCGGCCTTGCTGGTACAGCAGAGGTAGAGGAGGCAATCGGACTATGAAACTGACGGACTTGCCCAAGCTTCCTTATATGCCTATTTTGGAAGAAACGCCGGAGGACATTTACCAACGTTGGGTAAACCGAGCGATTGAATTGGCGAAAGAAAAGGGGCTCCCTCCTCCGCCAACGGGTGAAGGGGAATATTTCTATGATTTATGGTACCCGATTGCTCAAGAATACGCAGAGCAACAAGAATTATGGACGTATGGCTTTATTCAGGCATTTCCGATATGGGCCGATGGTGAATTCCTAGAAGCGCATGGCTGGGCGGATGGGCTACTTAGAAAGGAAGGCGAGGACGACGATACATTCCGGCTTCGTCTTTTGGACCGTGCTTTTATCGAAGAAGGAAGCGGACGCCGTAAGGATTACGAGCTATGGGCCAAAGAAGTTCCAGGCGTAGGTGGTGTGATTGCGGTCGAGAAAGAACGACATGACAATTCTATCGATCTTTATCTTACCGACATGAACGGAAATCCGGTAACACCTGAATTTGCGGAGCAGGTGAAAAATTTAATGTGGGAAGATAAACGGATTGCGGGGCATGATTTAGCCACCTATCCCGCTCCTGTCTTTGTGTTACGAATTGAGGCAGCAATCGAAACAACTGGGGATCGGGCTGTTCTAGCGGAGCAAATCAAAAAGCGCGTCCTTGCCTACGC
Source organism: Aneurinibacillus aneurinilyticus ATCC 12856 (assembly GCF_000466385.1). Lineage (GTDB taxonomy): Bacteria > Bacillota > Bacilli > Aneurinibacillales > Aneurinibacillaceae > Aneurinibacillus > Aneurinibacillus aneurinilyticus. The sequence goes on along the minus strand of NZ_KE952708.1, from coordinate 1,783 downwards.
AGAAGGCCGGACGAAACTGGTTTACAATTACGTTGCTGCACTCCTGGTTTTCGATATCGGAGAAAATTACTCCAATTTTACGATGAACGGAGAAACCAAGGATATCGAAATACCGCCTATATCAATCCTGCAGGTTGAGGTGGCCTTACTATGATTCCTTTGCGATATCGGGAAGTACTGCCGCCTTATTGGTATGAAATTGACATGGCGGAGCGTCATTTCTCTGTGATGGAAGAGGCAATGAACGGACGCGAGAAAATTACGAATGAGCTGCGAGATCAATTCATCCTCCAACGGGCCACCTATGCGCTAGATATGTGGGAATGGATATACTTCCGCAAGGTGCAATCCGGTAGTTTTGCGGAGCGAAGAGAAGCCATCCGAAAAAAGCGGTGGGCAAAGCGTCCATTTAAGCTACCTGTCCTTCGGCTGATAGGAAGCCAGTGCGGAAAGTTGCTTAATGTGAGAGAGGATTTTCTCGCAAAAGAGATTTATTTTGAATACGACATAGCCGACGAAACCGTTGACTTGATGCGACTTCATCGAGATTTTGAGTACATTCGCCCGGTGCATGTAAAACCGTCAGTTCCAAACCTACACGGGAAAGAACGCATCGAAATCGTCGATACAGTTACTTGCAATCTTAGACGGTATCATCAGGTTCATGAATTTCGTGTTGGTATGACACCAATGAAATACCAAAATGAGGAGGTCCTATGAGTGGATCAGGCATATCTTGAACGAGCAGCTCATGATTTATATACCCGCGCCTCCACCGTCGTTCTCAACGGGGAGAGGACTATTCCGATTCAACAAGTACAACAAACAGAGAATCAGGTCATCATTCAAACGACAGGGATACACAACATTAAACAAATTACCTCCATTCGGCTACTGGATGAACAAGGCGGCTTAATTACAGAACGGAAAGTCAATATCCCTGTACTAGACGAACAGACCTTGCTATTCACGTTTCAATTTGAAGTAAAAGGAGGCACGACAAGTGGCGTTTGAACCTAAGTTTGATTGGACATTTAATACCCCTGTAACGGAGACAGATATTCTCCGTTGGGAACACGGTATCTATGACGCGCACCTTTTACTAAGTGAACACACCGCAGCCATTGCCGCCCTTCAAATCGATGTGAAATCAGTAAAAGACGCATTGTTCAACAACTTCACGGATAACATCTTCACCGAGAACTTGGACACGTTGAACGATGTTTTGGTCATCAGCGGTTGGTATGACGAGGTAAATAAAAGGCTGGTGGTATAGATGGCATATCACTGGGATAAGTATTCTGTCGTTCAACAAAAAACAGAAATACCTCAACAGAAGTACACAACAAGTACTTTGCCGTACATTCAGCAGATGTATACCGACTATACGTATGATGCAGCGAACAATAAATATTATGGATCTGGAGAAAATGTTTCGGGGATATATGAGAACGATCCGGTTGGATATTTTGCGTTCTATACTTATGTTTCTACGCTATACAAAGCGACAAAAGTCAACAGCAATACAGTAGAGGTTTGGATTGTCACTACATCTACAAAACCAGCCAAAGGTTCGCTCATCCAATCAAACATCGTAGCTGTAGACGGCACATACCCTGTGGACGGAGTGCATACGGATGGATACTGGTACGTCAAAAAGGGAATCGTAAACCAATCGCCAACACTGACACTTTCTACTCAAAATAATCACGCATTATTCGAAGGAAGCGTCCTACCGATTACTGGTAACGCATCAGATGCCGACAACGGTGATGTATTAACC
>NZ_KE952707.1 GCF_000466385.1 Aneurinibacillus aneurinilyticus ATCC 12856 | reverse complement strand
TCGGGAGTGTCGGTTCGACCCCGACCATCGGTACTATGCGTATGAAAAAGCACTTTTCTCTAATGTACAGGAGAGAAGTGCTTTTTCTGTTGATTTTAGAGCATATTTTTTAACATGGATTGAACCATCGGATGTTGCAGTAATTTTGCTATATCGGTAAAATTTACACCGCTCAGCATATCACTTAGACCGTCTTTTTTAATTGCTTTTCCCGCCACCTTCCCTCCTTGTTTTGTTGTTTTAGTAGCGACTCCGCTATTTAACCCTTTTTTTATTAGCCCCTGTACAGCAGGATTTTGAAGCATTTCTGCTATTCCGGCTATATCGAATCCTTTTCCTCCGTTCTTTCCTAATCCCAAGGGCAGAGTCTTGGATTCAGGTTCAAGCCCATGTTTTTTTTCCGGAATCGGTAAAGGCGAGGCGCGACGATGCGGTTGCTGTTCTGAATTGGGACGTTTTCGTGTTCTTGCCTTTCGAGAGGGCTGCTCGATTTTAACTTGGTTCAGTTGTGCAAGCATGTTTTCGATTTTATTCATGTTTTCTCTTGCTTCATGCATCCGGCGCTCCATTTCGGAAAGGGATGTTTCGATCTCGCTTAATCGTTTGTCTACAGCTTCTTTTTCCACTATTGTGGCATTTCTTCTTCTCGACTGTCGTGCCATCCCTCATCACCTCCTTTTATAGCTAACTACATATACTCTATACATAGTGTATGTAGCAATAAAACCAATAGGGATAAGGCATGTACCCAGATTGGCGGGATATCTGCTATACTGGACATAATATAAGAAGAAACGGAGATCCGTGTGAGTATCTCGTGCTGCATCTTAAAGAGGAGACTCTTTGACAGAGTACCTCGGGTGTAAACATGATGAGGGTCCATTTTTTTAAGCGGATCACCGGACTTTTTGTTGCCTATTCTACAAAATGAACGATGGGGGAACGAAATTTGCATGAAAAAGCAACAGGGAAACATATTGCGCCATGAAGAGGCGAGCGCGAAAGATATCTACTTAAAGCGTCCAGTTACGTACAAGCTAATCGAGACGCTGCTTTATATTATTGTAATGTTTGGCCTCTTAAACTTCCTGCCACAAGGTCGTATGACCGTATTTATTATCGCTATGGCAGCAGCTATTATTATCGTAGGGTTTGCGCCGTTGATTTACAAAGCAATTTTGCATCCAACATATAAGCTCTCACGTACACATCTTGTTCTGCGTGTCGGAAAGAATGAAGAGAGCGTACCGCTAAACGAATTGCAACGTGTCAGTGTGTGGAAACCGACGTACCGGACCCGAAGCGGGAAGAAATATCATGTGATGGCTTCACAAGAGTTCCTTGAAGAAGTAGATAAACAGATTGCACGTATACAGAAAAGAGGGAAATAAGCTAATGGAAGAAGCAGGAGAGTATTACCGAGATGTCTGGGCCGAGATTAATCTTGATGCTATCGGAAAGAATATCCAGACATTCCGTAAACATATTCCCGCAGAGACGAAGATTATGGCTGTGGTAAAAGCGGATGGCTATGGGCATGGGGCGTATAGAGTGGCTCAAAAGGCGTTAAGCGAGGGGGCTGAGTGGCTTGGTGTAGCCTTGCTGGACGAAGCACTAGAGCTTCGCAGTCAAGGTATTACGGCTCCTATTCTTGTGCTTAGTTCATTTCCAGCACGTGGCATTGAAATCGCTATTAGACACGATATTGTTATGACCGTATACCAACAAGATATGGCAAAAGAGATATGTCGAAAAGCAGAAGAACTACAAAAGGTTGCAAAAATTCATATGAAAGTCGATACAGGAATGGGACGAATCGGCATGTGTACAGCGGAAGAGCTTAGAGCGTTCCTTGATTGTGTGGAGACTTGCCCATGGATCGAAATTGAAGGCATGTTTACTCATTTTGCTACCGCTGACGAAGAAGATACTGCATATACGCTTGAACAATATCGTATGTTTGAAAAATTGATCGATGAATTGAAGGCGCGTGGCATCACGATTCCGCTTTTGTATACAAACAACAGTGCTGCTGCCATGTTCTATCCGGAGAAAAGTCGACATATGATCCGTTTGGGAATTAGTTTATATGGTCAGTACCCTTCCGACTATGCTAAAACGACGAATATTCCTCTTATGCCGGCTTTCAGTTGGAAGGCACGCATAAGCCATGTTAAGCGGGTTCCCAAAGGGGCAAAAGTTAGCTATGGGGCCACATACGAGGCATTGCAGGAGGCCGTAATAGCAACTATTCCAGTGGGCTATGCAGATGGTTATAATCGCCTTTTGTCGAATAAAGGCTATGTGTTGATTAAAGGGGAGCGTGCACCGATCGCAGGAAGAGTTTGCATGGACCAATTTATGGTCGACGTTACACATATTCCTGATATAGCTGTGGGAGAAGAAGTTGTGCTTATTGGTAAACAGGGAAACGACGAGATTTCTGTTGATGAAATGGCGAAGTGGCTTACAACAATTAATTATGAGGTAACCTGCATGGTTAGTAAGCGAGTTCCACGTGTATACATGGAGAATGGCAGGATTGTTTCAGTCAGCAACCGTATATCGACAAGTTTTTGTCAGGAATAGCCGTATAAAAACGCGATTCCTCCTGTTGTGACACAGGGGGAATCATGGTACAATCAGTAAGAATCAAGATAGGGACCAAAATCTCTTCTAAAAATGGAGAAGAGGGGCAGGAATTTGCCGGTATTGCTCGAATAGTAAGAAAGGGAGTCGAACGCTCCCGCTTGTCGAACGGCGTAAAGTATATTTTTGTATGGGCTACGCCATACTGGTAATGTGTCTTTCGCGTGGTCTTTCAACTTGTGAAAATGTTGTATAGCGTTGGTGTTGGAGGTGCGATGGTCTTGTCTAAAATGGACACGAAGCGTATCATGATTAGCTTGCCAGATCATCTATTACAGGAAGTGGATGGATTGGTTGAAAAGGAAAAATCAAATCGCAGTGAATTTATCCGTCAGGCAATGAGATTGTATTTGAAAGAACGTAAAAAGCGTCATATCCGTGAGATGATGCAGCGCGGGTATATGGAGATGGCAAACATCAATTTGCATATGGCGAGCGAGGCTTTTCAAGCCGAAGAAGAGGCCGATCTGACGTTGGGACGTTTAGTGAGCGGGGTGTAGTGTGTGATCGTGAAGCGTGGCGACGTATATTTTGCGGATTTATCCCCCGTTGTCGGATCGGAGCAGGGCGGAGTCCGGCCCGTATTGGTCATACAGAATGATATAGGGAACCGATTCAGTCCGACAGTAATCGTCGCAGCCATTACGGCACAAATACAAAAAGCTAAGTTGCCTACTCATGTGGAGATCGATGCGAAAACGTATGCATTTGACCGTGATTCCGTTATTCTTCTTGAACAGATACGTACGATCGACAAACAAAGGCTAACGGATAAGATCACACACCTGGACGAAGAGATGATGGAACGGGTAAATGACGCTCTCCAGATTAGTTTAGGACTTATTGATTTTTAAGATATTCATGAATGTATTTGATTCCTAAGAGGCTGCTGTGAAACACGGTAGCTTTTTTTCGTTGAGTGACAAAAAAGCCCCGGAAGGATGTAGGTCCATGGAAGTAAAACAGATGGTTTTGGTTATTGCAGAGGAATTGCGAATTGCTCAGGGACAAGTGGAACGTACGATTTCTCTGCTGGACGAAGGCAGCACAGTCCCATTTATTGCTCGTTATCGCAAGGAAATGACTGGTATGCTGGATGAGAATCAGATTCGTTCCATTCAGGAGCGCGTCCAATATCTACGACAGTTGGAGGAGCGGAAAGAAGAAGTCATTCGCTTGATTGCTGAGCAGGATAAATTGACGGACGAGCTGGAAACCGAGATTCGCCGCTCCGTTAAACTTCAGCAGGTGGAAGATTTATATCGTCCCTTCAAGCAGAAACGCCGGACTCGGGCTACTGTAGCTAAAGAGAAAGGGTTAGAACCGCTCGCCGGATTTATGCTGTCTGCGCGTAGTGGAAGTCTGGAAAAAGAGGCTTTAAAATATGTAAACGGAGAAAAGGGCGTGGAATCGGTTGAGGAAGCCATACAGGGTGCCTCAGATATCATCGCCGAGCAAATAGCAGATGATCCGAATGTACGCAGCTGGGTGCGTGAATACACGATGAAGCGGGCTACATTGTCTACTGTTAAAAAGGAAGATGAGTCGTCTGAGAAAAAGGTATATGAAATGTACTATGAATACAGCGAACCTGCTTCTCGTATCGCTCCACACCGTGTGCTTGCGGTAAATCGTGCAGAGCGGGAAGGCATTCTACGTGTAAAAATTGAGCTTGATTTCCTGCCAATTCTACAGCACCTTGAACGAAAGTGGATTCGCAGAGAAAGCGTTGCTTCTGCCCCGCTTAAAGCAACCATAGAGGATAGCTACAAACGTTTGATTGCTCCAGCCGTAGAACGCGAGGTACGTGGACTATTAACAGAAAAAGCGGAAGAACAAGCTATCCATATTTTTTCCGAGAACCTGCGTCAGCTTTTACTTCAAGCACCGCTTAGAAATCGTGTTGTACTTGCTTTGGATCCGGCATATCGAACCGGCTGTAAAACAGCCGTGATTGATGAAACTGGAAAGCTGTTAGAGGTAGCAGTCGTATATCCAACGCCACCACAGAACAAAATAGCAGAAGCAAAGCGAATACTAATCGAACTTATCGAAAAATATGGAGTGCAAGTAATTGCCATTGGCAATGGGACCGCCTCAAGAGAAACGGAACAGTTTACGGTAGATATGCTTAAAGAGATAAATCGTGATATTTCATATATTATTGTTAATGAAGCTGGAGCTAGCGTGTATTCAGCCTCGAAGCTGGCCGGGGAAGAGTTCCCGGATTTAGATGTAGCTGAGCGCAGCGCTGTATCGATCGGACGGCGGCTTCAGGATCCGTTGGCAGAACTGGTTAAAATTGATCCGAAATCTATTGGCGTAGGACAATATCAACACGATGTATCACAGAGCAAGCTGTCGGACAGCCTGGAGTTCATCGTCGAATCCGCAGTGAACTATGTTGGAGTAGATGTTAATACGGCTTCCACTGCGCTCCTACAATACGTATCTGGCGTCTCGAAACAAGTGGCGAAAAACATCGTCGGACGTAGAGAAGAGGCAGGCAAGTATACATCACGAAATCAATTAAAAGAAGTGCCTCGCCTCGGAGCAAAAACATACGAGCAATGTATAGGCTTTCTTCGCATTTCCGAGGGGGAAAATCCTCTTGATAATACGCCTATTCATCCGGAATCATATAAGAGTGTGGCTGCACTTTTAAAAGAACTGGGAATCCGTCCAGAAGAGATCACAAGTGAGCAGGCGAAGGCAAAGTTTAAAGAAGTAAATGTAAAAGAAATGGCCCGGACACTGAACATTGGAGAGCCGACAATGCACGATATCATCGCCAGCTTGCTCCGCCCAGGACGTGATCCACGGGAAGAACTGCATAAGCCAATGCTGAAAAAAGACGTGCTTGATATTACTGACTTGACACAGGGGATGGAGTTGCAAGGAACCGTACGTAATGTAGTCGATTTTGGCGCATTTGTTGATATTGGGCTTAAGAATGATGGTCTGGTTCACATTTCACAATTGAGTCGCCGATTTGTCAAACATCCGCTTGATGTCGTTTCCGTAGGAGAGATTGTGACTGTGTGGGTTAAAGACATAGACGTAAAGAAAGGCCGTGTTGGGTTGACGATGTTAGAACCGGAAACAGGGGCGGCTGAAAAGCGTTAGCTTTGCCCCCCTTGCTTCTCATTATATAAAAACCAGCAATCATTCAGCAGCAGAATCTGCCGCCGATTTTTCGTCTGAAATGCTTTCAATAGCTGGCGTTTCAGCCACTGCGGCATTCTGTTCCCTCCCGTCACATGATATGTGGTCAGGCCTATATCAAAGTATCTTTTATCACTATATGTAACGGAAGGATAAATGTTACTCGTATTCGCCTTCTTCTACTAAATATTCGAGCTGTGCATGCAGTGCACGAATCTCAGTCAATAAGGCGATAAGCGGATAATTTTCTTCCTGTAAAGAAGCGAATCGTTTCTCTAAATCTGCCAGATAATCGATGCCTTGAATGATGCTGGCAGTCTGGTCGTGTAATTCAAGCTCCGTACATTCTGCGATTACTTCCGGAAGCGCAGGGCGCTCGGAGACGGTCAGTTTGTCGATTTCTTTATGAAGACGATGCAGCAGCGCAACGAGCTGATACATATAGCTATCAGGCATAGCAACAAATTGTAATTCTGTTTCTGTTGATAAAATACAGTAGCGCATTATGGTTCCCCCTTTCATATGTACGTTCACAAGTGTAGCGCATGTTGGGGATAGGTGCAAGAATGGAGGCGAGAAGATGGAGAGCTTAACGGAGGCGCAGCTGCAGCAGCTTGTTGAGCGAATCTCTACCGAAGATTTTACCCGTCCGTTCGCACACCGCGCTTATTTTAATCCGCGTCTGCGGACGACTGGCGGTCGCTATGTATTGCGAACACATAATATTGAATTAAACCCTAGACACTATGAGGCTTTTGGCATGGAAGAGCTGGTAGGGATCATTAAGCATGAGCTTTGCCATTACCACCTTCATCTGACAGGTCGGGGATATAAACATAAAGATGCAGATTTTAAACAATTGCTAAAACAAGTGGGTGGCAGTCGATACTGCCGCTCACTTGCCCCGCGCAAAAAACAGGAATACCGTTATGAGCTACTATGCAAACAATGCGGCATGCGTTATTTACGTAAACGGCGCATGAATACCAAAAAATACGTCTGTGGCAAATGCCGAGGTTCTTTGATGCTGCGGGAAGTGGAGGATATTCATGACAGAAAATCGGCGCGATGAGTTCGGGCTTATCTCATATGTAACGGGCCGGCAGAAAGTGCCTACAACGCTTAGGAAGCGAATTACGGTTGGCAACGGTGATGATGCGGCCATTGTTGCTGGGCGCGTGAACTATGAGTGGGTTGCTTGCTGCGATACGATGGTAGAAGATGTGCATTTTAAGCGTCAGACAATGCTGCCAAGCGATATTGGCCATAAAGCGCTGGCATCCAACATTAGCGATGTGGCAGCGATGGGTGGAATTCCGCTGTTTTATCTTGTATCGTTAGGCTTACCGCATACATGGAGCGAGGAAGAAGTAGCCGAAATCTATGACGGGATGGGGGCATTGGCTCTTCGTTACAATATGGCGCTTATCGGAGGGGACACGGTCGCGGTATCTGGACCTTTGACATTGACAATTACTGTGCTTGGAGAAGTGGAGCGGGGGCATGGTCTGCTCCGCAGTAGTGCCCGGCCTGGTGATGCCGTATTTTTGACTGGAACAGTAGGCGATTCAGGGGCCGGTCTTGACATTTTGCTGCAAGAGCGATGGGGTATTGCTAACATTCCGGCTGAATGGATGCCTCTGGCTAATCGGCATCGTCTGCCGGAACCTGATGTGCAAGCTGGACGCTTGCTGGCGACGAGCGGTATTCGTGTCGCATTGAACGACATTAGTGATGGATTAGCAAGCGAAGCCTGGGAAATCGCTCAAGCGAGTAACGTGAGGCTGGAGTTGGAGGAAGCGGCAATTCCATTGAGTGCACCGATTCTTCACTATGCTGATGTGAGTGGGAATAATGCTCTGGATTGGGCGTTTTACGGAGGAGAAGATTATCGACTTGTCGGCTGTGTTTCTGCAAAACATAAAGAGAACATAAGTCGAGCTTTTGCAGAAAGAGAGCTTCCCCTGTACTGGATCGGAGAAGTGCAAGCTGGCTCTCCGGAGGTAAGGATTCACTGGCAAAATGGGGAAAGTACAACGCTCCCGAAAAAAGGGTATAATCATTTTAATGAAGAACGGTAAGTTCGCGTAGGAAGTGATGATGATGAGAGCTGCACAAACATATACATTTCACACCCATTCCATGCAAGAAACCCAAGTGTTAGCTGAAAGCGTCGGTCGGCTAGTGGAACCCGGAGATGTTTTTACGCTGACAGGTGATTTAGGCGCTGGAAAGACGACTTTTACGCAAGGGCTAGCCCGAGGCATGGAAATTAGCGGTGTAGTCAACAGTCCGACGTTTACGATTATTAAAGAGTATATGGGGCGTTTGCCTCTTTATCATATGGATGTATATCGTATGGAGGATGAACTGGAAGATTTGGGCTTCGACGAGTATTTCTACGGGGATGGCGTGACGGTAGTAGAGTGGCCGCAGATGATTGCAGAGCAGCTTCCTGCCGAGCATTGTGAGATTGCAATTACTCGTGGAGAAGGCGATGATCGGACGCTTGTTTTTACGGCATATGGTAGACGATATGAAACAGTATGTGAGGCGATAAAGAATGACCATTCTGGCAATTGATACATCGAATTTCAGTCTGGGCATTGCTGTATGCACAGAAAATAAAGTGCTCGGCGAATGTATAACCAATCTGAAAAAAAATCACAGCGTTCGACTTATGCCGATGATCAGCCAACTATTGGATGAGGTGGAAGTCGAGCCATCCGAGTTAAAGGCAATTACAGTAGCGAGAGGCCCTGGATCGTATACAGGTGTGAGGATTGGTGTCGCTACTGCCAAAAGTATGGCTTGGGCACTTAATATTCCATTAATCGGGATTTCTAGTCTGGAGGTATTGGCCTGGAATGGTGCTTATTTCCCGGGCCGGATTGTTCCCTTCTTCGATGCGCGCCGTGGGCAAGTATATACGGGTGTATACCATCAGGCACCAGGAGGCGGAGTATGTCTTGCAGAGGCTGAACGAATCGTTCTGTTGGAACAGGTGCTTGAGGAATGGAAAGCAGCAAATGCCCAAGCACCAATGCTGTTTCTGAGCGATGATATCGCTATCCATCAAGATACCATTCAGAACATCATGGGAGAGCAAGCACTGTTTGCTCCGGCATCGTATCGAGTTCCGCATGCAGCTCATCTCGCCGCAGCGGGCTGGAAAGCCCTCAAGGATGGCCGTATTGAAGATACGCAAACATTCACTCCGGTCTATCTTCAGTTGGCGGAAGCGGAAGCCAAGTGGCTTGCCAGCCAGAAGAAGTAGGGAGGCAATACGATGTCAGATGAGTGTATCATTCGGCGTATGGAGATGAAAGACCTTGATGGGATCGAGGAAGTGGAGCGGCTTTCATTTCAAACGCCCTGGTCAAGGGATTCGTTTATTAATGAGTTAAAGCAAAATGTATTTGCTAGATACTTTGTAGCGGAGAAAGCCAGACAAATTGTTGGATATGGTGGGATGTGGCTTGTGTTGGATGAAGCTCACATTACTAACGTTGCCATTCATCCTGATTACCGTGGACAATATTTTGGTGAAAAACTGATGCACCGGTTAATGGAGTATGCTGCAGATTCCGGTGCTACTGCCATGACACTTGAAGTGCGTCGCAGCAATGAAACAGCAAAAGGACTGTATAGGAAACTTGGATTCGTGGAAGAAGGGATTCGGCCTGGCTATTATACAGACAACGGAGAAGATGCTATTATTATGTGGTTAAAATTAGACGAAAATAAAGATAAGCGGAAAACCCTTGATTTATAAGGGTTTTCTATCGGATCGATAGGCGTTCCAACCCAATTAGCTGCAACTAAATCAGATGATTGATAAGCCTGTCCTAATCTAAGCTTCCATTCATTTTGTCGTGTCTTCTGCCTTTTTAAACATTGCACCACAAAATCAGATATTGTAATGATTCGTTTCGAGCCTTTACATGCTCAAGAAATTGATAGGCCTCTTTCATGTTCCAGATAGCCATATTTTTCTTTTGAATTTTTGGAGCCTTAACTGCTATCATCACATTCTTTTCTATCAAGCCCCATTCAAGTGCCGAGCGAAATGTCTTGGTGAGAATGGAGTGTAACTGTTTAATATAGGAAGCAGACAGTCCTTCCTCCATTTTTTTTGAATAGAATTTTTGAATATCAAACGTGTTACTTTCATAAATTAATGGCGTTTTTCTTTCATATGGATGACATATTAAAAAGGGATAGTGACAAGGTAGCTGCTCTAGGGGGAGTGACAGGGTTCCTGTCATAGGCCGCAAAGTAGCTTTTGATACCTCTAAAAAGAAGTAAACACAAAAAAAGAAAACCTCGTTACATATTAACGAGGTCAAGATTCGTAATTGAGGTACACTTTAGTTTTGTTGTTCAAGTCGTACATATAGTTCTTTTTTGAGTAAACTAATTAATTTAGTATCAAGTAATTATTAATATAGGCTCCCGAATGTTCAAATATTTTTTTAACTTGCTTTTGATTAAAATCATAAAAATAGAGGGCATTTTGGGGAGCGGTTGTATTCTCGTTGGTCTCAGCTGTAAAATAAAACCCTTTTTTGTCAGGGGAATAATAAAGATTATCAATGGCGCCATAACCTTTAAGATCTATAAACGTCTTTTTGTCCTTTTCTAGTGCGTATACTTTTTTTTGTTTAAATACAGTAGGAGAACTAGCTATTACCATAAAATCACTTTGATTGTAAAATGGAGCAAATGTGTGTAATTTCTCTTTCGTTTCATATATTTTTTTCATATCCGTCCCTGTTTTATCGTATTTAAAAACTTGATAAGTAGGTGGAATTACGTCGGGTGTTTGCCTTTTATATCGTATCTCGTCATTTTTATTTCGTTCCTTTTCAGAGAAAAAAGAGGCATAAATTTGTTGATGGAATGGATCGTAGGACAAGGTTTCTAAAGAATTGTCGAAATCATTTTCATTCCAAAAATAAAGTTTTTTGCTTTTTATATCGTAAGTAGCAAGCTGTGTATTATGATGCCCTTTTTTTGTTGCACCTAATATAATTCGCTCTTCAAGAGGAACGAGATATGAAAGGGAATATAAATCATTCGTCAATTTTTCTTTTTTCTTTGTTTTTAAATCCAGCTTTACAAGTTGATCCGAACCTGTAGAATCCCTTTCCGAATAATATACAATTTGGTTTTTCTTATCTATTGCTCCTAAAGAATACTGAGCGGTCATTGGTACATGGGCAATATCTTTCCATTTTCCAGTAGTAAGATCAAAATCTACAAAATGAATAAAAATCCCCTGTTTATTTGCTTCCGAATAGGTAATAGAAAGGTAAGGTGATTTTACCTCATTACCTGTACAACCACTTAAATTAAAAATAGATAGGATTAACAAAAATATCGTAAAGTATCTCATAATTCTCCCTCTAAATTGTAATGCAAAAGGAGGCTACCCCAAAATTTATGAGTTAGCCTCTTTGATGTTACTTATTTCGGAAATATCTTCCATTAACTTTGTTATCTTTTGCTTTTAATTTCGTCATCATTCCCGGCCGAATATCTAAAACAGCATCTCCTAGTGTTCCGATACCATTCTTATATACAGTATCTGCTACATTGCTGTCTGTATTTCTGACACTAATAGGTGTATTAGGTTTTGGATTATCAACTGACTGTTTAGTAGCGCAATCAGTTGTTCCCAACCCCTGTTTATCACTTCCATTTGTATCTGTGAATGTGGTTAATTTCCCTTCTCCTAAAACAGAAGTACTACTTATTGTAATTTTGTTACTGCTCTTTCCGTATATGTACACACCATTTGGTAGAGTTGTTCCCTTAGGCAATGCTTTTCCTTCATCAGGAACTGCTGCATAAGTTGTCACACCACTAGTAGTTATTTTGTTTGGTAATCCCATACCATCATACGATACTCGCATTCCGGGTTCCGGTGCTGGTAGGACTGGATCTTCAAGATAATGGACAGGAAGAGACGGAAGTTCTTTTTGTATTTCCTCCATAATGCGACGCTCATTAGCAGTTATTTCTTCTTGCTGTGCCTTAAACTGTTCTTGAGAGATAGCATTATCAGATAGTGGATTTTCTGAATCTGCAATACTGTTCTTCTCAACTATCACATGCATATTATTATTCTCATCATACTCAATTATAGTACCAGGTTGCATAATAGCGGGAATCGTTGTCCCTGTATTCTTAGATTCGGCGAATACATTAGAAAAAATACCTCCAAAAATCATATTTTGTAAAATATAACCAAGTGATATTTTACATTCATTACACTTTTTGTAAAAGGGTAATGACAGGGTTCCTGCTCTAGTCTGTCAGATATTTTCCATATGAAAGAAAAGTTTCATTAATTTATGAAAGTAACACATTATTTTCAGGAATTGAATAGTTAAAAATAAATCATGTATTTTTTTATATTTAGGAAATGTTTGGGAACAATACTTACGAGGTGTTTCTCATGAGAAAAATTGTTATTTCCACTTTTATCATTATCCTAAGTAGCTCTTTTACTATCTTAGGAACATATGGCCATGCATTAGCAAGCCAGAGTCTTACATTTGAAGGAAGTTCAGAGAATTGGAGGGGGAAAGTTACATTTAGTTCAACAAACAAAAAGTTAGATCAAAATACAGTCATTGTCCCAAAAGATACTTATGGAATAATGACTAATGTGAAGGTTAAAACATCTTTTGACAATAACCATGATATAAGCCAAATTTCAACTTTCGAACAAGCAAAAAAAGAAGTTACATTCGTGAAAATCGAAGTTGAATGGATACAAGGACATGAGAAGCGAACGGAAGTAATTATCGCCAAATAAGCCCTATAGTAGACAAAAGCGAGCATACATAAAAAAGCCTATTTCTTTAATTGTATAGTCTAATCTATAAATTTTAGGAGGACATGGGAAGGTGAAAAAAATTGCTGCAACCATTATGGCTTCAACTTTGTTATTGCCCATAGGACAAGTCATTTACGCAAGTACGAAGCAAAATGCAAATACACTTACTACTAACAGCAAAATGCCAGTTACAAGTGTAAAGAAACCATTCACCGATCCTTTATACGACATTAATCTGGATAACCCATTGGGCTATGATGCCTCTTCAATAGAAGAATCAGTGTCTCAATTCGAAAAAACTTACAATAAGGATGTTATGTTACCTCAATATATACCATTTATTCCTACACATTCAGGTGGTAATTTTGCTGAAACACAAAAAATAGTCACAGTTGATTACTTAAACAAAGAAACAAATGAGCGTTTGTGTATGATGGTTTTCCTCAGGCCAGAACAATCTGTAGAAGAAGGTAAAACCGGAAAGTATGTTGACTTAAATAATGGAACTAAGGCTGTGTACTATCATCTTCCAGAATCAAAAAATGAATTTATGCGTTTTAAGAAAGGAGACTTGCTATATTATATAACTATTTCAAAAAATAACAGGAACGAAAAGTTGGATGATTTAATGAAAGTAGCTAATTCACTAACATAAAGAATTACAATCAAAGCGAAATTTAATTTAGTAAAAAGAGCTTTATTTATGGAGAAGGGTTTAAACTAAAAGAACTTAATAAGGCAACATCCATAATCAAAAAATGAGTAAGGGATCATTTTTCATCTCTCACTCATTTTTTATTGTGAACAGTATATTATGACAATTTTCAATTAGAAAACCGCCATTGATTCGTAAAAGTAACAATCAAACGGTTTGATATCTTTAAGTTTTTTGTTCCCTAAAACGGGTAGAAGGTGCTTCTTTGTCATGAATATTTGATTGTTGTAAGTAGAAGTACGAGTAGAATGCTTAACCTTATTCTCCATAAACTCGATAAGAAATTCACCTATAGTTCCATTACAGATTTTCCGAGCGAGAAAGCCCACGAAGGTCTGTAGACCGCCTTTAGGCATGGGATGATAGCGAGGTCGGAAACGGTGTGATTTTTGCCACATCAAGTTTCCAAAATATGCTATACTTGGTGTAGACACGTACAAGTCTTTAAAACGCTTATGTGTTCATTGAAAATTAGATATTGTATGAGGTTGTGCGAACAAATTCATTTCGCACGTAAAACAATATGTGTCGTCAAGCAAAAGACGCTAAAACATATGTTGAACACTCAAAAAAATCTGTGATTGATGGTAACAGTCAATCAGCCTAAGATGCTAAATGCACTGTCTTAGGAGGGGCAATGAGATGCCCTCATCTTGCAGGCTGTTCAAAACAGAAATGGACTGCGAACGCTTAGTCATGCAAGAATCCCACTGGCGTTAGTCAGCTTTCCCCTTTAGGGGTGGGAGTCTCAATTTCTTTGATATATCCTCCCGTTTCTATTTTTGTAATCATCTCAGCGCATGCTTTCTCAGCCTCCTTTTTTGTTTTAAACCCACTGACTGTTTTTTGCTTCCGTTTTCCTGTTTCCGGATCGCGTCCTATATCAATGGAGAATGACCATTTAGAGCCGCGTTTGCGAAAATATCCTTTCATAAAATTTGCCCCCTTTACGTGAATAATGTGGATAAACTGTGAACAAAATGTGTATAACAAAATAGGAATATACTTTCTGCTTTATAGTTAAGAAGGGGCTGTTCAGAAAGTCAGCCTAACCGACTTTCTGAACAGCCCCTTCTTTTTACTTTAGGATAATGTAACTGGATGTCAAAAAGTATTTAATATAACTTCAAATAAATGTTTTAAAGAAGTCTTAAAACCAAAGTTTTAGAGTAAATTTATAACAACTTAATGTGATTTTTAGTCATTAATACAGCACTGACTATCCAGAAAATCGTTTGGAAAATCGATAGATAGTATCCCCAATGAAGCATTTGGAATGTATGAATTAAAGAAATAATGCAAGTATAGAAAATTAATACTCCTAAAATTATCAAGATAACATACTTTGTCCATGTAGGAACACTTTTACTTTCGGGTAGAATTTCTAAGCTGTAAAGTATCCCAATTAAAAATATAAAAATAATAACTTTTCCGATAAGAACAAGAAGAGGCGTATTAACAAGAAAGGCACCTAATCCTGGCTCCATATTTTGAAATTCAGTTGATAAGTATTCATCAAAATTATTGCTGTTTTTCCTTTGTAATGCGGTAGCCCAGCTAAACAAAACCCAAAAGATTAAATAAAATTTTTCACTTTTGAATAGTACTCTAAAATGTTGTTTCTTGATAGTTTTCCTCTATCTTTATAAGTTTTTGAAAAGTAACCAAGTGGATAAGATAGTAAAATTCAGTTGTGACATTTACCAATTTATTAAAATCATTTATTTAACTTTTAGTACATTTAATATATTATATCAAGAGTGTTGATTATCCAGTATAATCCAGAGTAGATCG
>NZ_KE952706.1 GCF_000466385.1 Aneurinibacillus aneurinilyticus ATCC 12856 | reverse complement strand
TACCAGACGCTTCGCTTTTCCTTTGGCTGCCTTTGCTATTTTTAGCGCTTTCTTTGCCTAGATATTTAATCCGGTGGCTTCATTCTCCTATTCAGCTTTTGACATACAAAAAGGCTCATTCCTCCTCATCCTAGTTGGAATAAGCCTTTGAAAGTTTATTAAGCGTGTTTATCGAGTCTATAGGGATTTGGTTTGTTAGTCGTATTGTACGATCTAGTTGCTGGAATTATAAAATGGACTTACACAATAACTTTGACAATTCGAAGATTAATCACCAAAAGAATCTGCTACAAAATGAAAGAACGTTACAAAAACAGGTCAATCATGGTGCTATTTGACCATAATCGACCTGTTCGCCGTAACGCTATCTCATTAAATAGGGTATACTTTCTCATCAAATACATTTCAATTCGCGAGAAGCTTCTACAAGTAACACAAATGGTCATGATTATACTTATGCGGCTCGTTTGTCACTAGTTATCAGCATTAACTGAATAACGTTTCTCCTCGATCATTAATCAACATTTGATAATTTCAATACCCTACTCAGTTCTCCTAATACCTTTAAATTATTTTTAGCTACATCAACAGGTATGTCTTTCATTAAGACAAAGGGGAGTTGTTTTGAGCCCTTTAATAAATCAAATAATCCCTTTTTAATATTAAAGACTTCTTGTATTTTTTTTAAATCTGTTGCGCCACCGCTAAGTGGGTGAATCAGAATAAGATCACAAAGGTTGACATTATTTTCTTCATCGTCTTCTATTAAATCAATGTTTTTAGCCCCATTATTAATCCACTCTATAAAATTTCCACTAACTATAGTAGCAAATTCGGGATTCATAACCCCTGCATCAACTTGTAATAACTCAGTAGCATCTTCATTTGTAGACATTAAGTAGAATTTACCACCGCCGTTACTCCCTACAGCTAAATACCCCTCTGCGTATTCTGCAACTTCATATGTTTCGTTTCTCTCAATAATGATATCAGTTCCAAATATCACTACACCTTCTTCTGTTTCAAAACCATTGGTTAACTTTAACAATTGCCTAAACACTATCGGGAATTTTATAGCCATTTTTTCCTCGGCACTGTCAATTTCACGATCATCAACAGCAGGGTAAAGTTCAAAAGTTGATAAGGACTGAAAATCTATCATTTAAATCCTCCTAATCTATCAAAGTATTTATATGCTTCCCGAATTACCTTTTTTGTAACCTTTGGGTCAACGCCAGCTTTAATCATTTCTCTATAAGACTCATTAAATTCATATTTTATGCTCGTATTAAAACCCTCAGTCCGTCTTCTTGCTCTTTGTAATGCTGATATTATAGCATGTGATTCACCTGATATCGATTTTAATAACAACGATGGCGCATTAGAACTACTATATTTTATTCCATTTCTTTTTGCCCATAATTTAGCCCATTCATCTTGTATAGCGTGGTGAGCCTGCACAAGTCCATCCGACTTTGTATTCCGGAATCCCGGTGCGCGGTTCTTATTTGGACTCATTTTTTTATAAGCATCTACATCATCAGTACGATAACCACCGTTTTTAAGTTTGCTGTTAGTTGATCTTTGTGGAAAGACAATTCCCGCTCTATCATTAATATTAGCATGAAGCTGTTCAGAACTTAATTTTCCATACTTTTCTCTTAAATAATCAGCTCTAGATTTATCCGTCCCCTAAGAGGCAAGAAATCGCAAGTCTATTTCCAATGAACCTGTTCTCCAGTTAAATTATAAGTATCCCTACAAATTATCTCTGATACATACACTTGTTATCAGTAAAGTGACTCATTCGGTGCTGGGCAGTTGCCTGACTGTATAGGTTTTTTCATTATCTTTTTCCTCCTTCGTGTTTTTGACATACAAAAAAGGCTCATTCCTTCTCATCGTTTAAGTTGGAATAAGCCTTTAAGAGTTTATCAAGCATGTTTACAAAGTTTTTTAGTCTATTAGTTTTATTGTACGATTTTCTTATTAGGGATGTAAGTAAAATATTTACAAAAAAATATAAAATCCTCTTTATAATTCAACTACTTTTCCAGTTAAATTATCCAAAAAGAATCTTCGGTTATTTTCTACAATTAATTGTAAATCACTACCTATTGGAAAGTGGTAAATTCCAATAACTGCTGGTTCAATTTCTGCAACTGTATTGAAGTCGCATATGGTCATATTTTTAGGGTTATTAATAAACTCATCATTATCTATGTCAGAAAAAAATCTCCAGCCGTTATCTACATCATTAACTGATTCCTCTCTTAATAACCATTTAAGATTACCTTTATTATCTAATATATTTTTGGAAACAATACATCCTCCTGCCCCATCTATAAAATTAGGCTTCTTTTTCCCTAACATATAATTCCATCCTTTCAACAATATCTTTTCTATATGGCAATTTCTTAGCAAATTCGATGGGTGTCATACCCCACTTGTCTTTTGTTGTCAAACTAACATTTTCTTGAGAAAACCATAGGTCATATATTGGTTTTAACTCTTCATCTGCATACTTCATATTTAATATATACTTTAGTGCCACTCTATTATTGTTATCTAATATATTGATATCTGCCCCCATCGATATCAAACGCCCACATAAATTAGTCACTTGAATTATGTCATTTTTCACTTGAGAAAGCAAAACATGAAGAATACTTTCATGATCTTGATTTAAGGACGTTACGTCAACTCCTTTATCTAATAAGAAATTAGAGATTTTATACCTAGATTCTAAATCTTTATTACTTACCGCATAAAAAATTAATGAAATACCATCAAAATACTTTAACTGATCTCCTTCTTGAAAAGCGGCAAAAAACTCCTCACTACGCTTAAGTTTCGCAATCATGTCTATATTCATCCAAATTACCTCCCTACTCATATTTATGACTTCTATTATTTGATGGAAGTTCTGGTAAGTAGTTTTGAGGATCATTATACCAATCTCGAAATTCTTTAGGTGTCAATTCACCATTTAAATATTTCTTATGCATATCAGAATACTTTTCTCCTGGTACATGTCCCATATCCCATACTCCTCTTCTACTCTCTCCGGGATTCCAATGTATCACGTCACCTGTATTAGGATCTCTTACCAAGCCATCTGGTCCTTTCGCATTTTCCCAGACCTCTTCAGCTACACCTTTTCTTAATGATGGTCTCTTTTTTGGATCTAAATAAGGTCTATTATCTATAACTTCAGTAATATCCCCTTCACCTTTTATAGTCACAGTTCCATCTTTTGCAATAATTTTTTTGGCTCCAGCTTTAGGAGTCCCCTGAGTAGGTTGTTGCGTTTCCTTAGGTCTCGGTGTCTCTTTAGGCTTTGGTGTTTCCTTAGGCTTTGGTGTCTCCTTAGGCTTCGGTGTCTCCTGTGATTTAGGAG